>JBGVOJ010000657.1:0-2652 GCA_045126415.1 Eubacteriales bacterium
AACTACCAAAACGCTGGAAGCCGGCAGTTTCTGGACATATGAACTCTCTGATACATTATCGTTATCTTACAATACCGATGAAAACGGTGTCTACATTCTTTCAGCTTCCGATAAAAACGGTGAACGATATCCGTTGACGGAAGTTTCATTGGATATCCTGCAGTTCGGGAGCAACAAAACACTGCGTGAAGTTCTTCCGCTCAGTCATCGTACAACAGCGGAAGGCTATCTATTCTATTTCCGCTATGATATTCAGTTTGCCTATTTCTATGAGATTACCTTGATACATAAGAAAGACCGCCTCGAATACAGCAGTATCCGTAAAATTGAGCAGGAGGAAGCGGAGAAACTTGGTGTTTTTTCACCTGAAATGGTGACAGTAACCTCTCTTGAAGAGCTGGCAGATTACCGTGATAATTATGTCATCAGCGAAAACGTATATGATTTCTATTACAATTTACTCAGTGGAGAAAGCGAAACTCCGGAATACAACACGGTTCGGATTGAAGATTTTTCCATCCGTTTTACCGTTCCCATGACGGAATATTCTACCTATTTCAGCTTTACTGTAACGGAATCCGGATTGGAAACCCTTCCCGAAGGAAATTATGAGTGGCAGGTATTGGATATTGTGGAGGTTGTGGCAGATAACGAGCGATATGACAATTCACGTTATCTGGAGATTCCGGAAGTGCAGAAATTGTTCCGGTATCTTTCGTACAGTTTTATCTACAATACTCCGGCTTACGGACAGGGGATCACCTATCCGGGGGTTTATAATTATATTCTTGGTTCCTATCATCAGTACGGAAGACTCCCGCAGGAAGATTTTTATCGGATCGCCGGAGAGGAATTTGGGATCACGGATTTTGCACTGCTGGAACTGGAAGAGTCGATCCGGGAGGATGGAACCTTTGAGGAGGGCAGCTCCGGCGGCAGCTGGTTCGGAGAAGTACTCAGTATAACGGAAGATGAGACAACCGTTGTCATAACGATGCAGTATTATGCTGACAACAACTGCCTCCTGAAATCTCACAGAATTTCCTACACATTCGGAAAAGACGGAAGATGGCTGGGACACAAAATACTGGAAAGAGCGAAGTATGAACCCTATCATCTGCGGTATGTGGAGGATCGTCTGCCGGTGGAAAATGCCAATATTCTGACCGAAAGTGTTTTCTATTCGGAAGAAAACACATTTGCAGATTTCGATCTGCTGGGGGAAACTACGGGAAGTGCATCCGAACACCTCCGAAGCGATATAAAGGATACATCTGATAAAATTCCGGAGAGTAATCTTGAAAAATTCATTGTTCTTTTGAATATGACCTATGAAGAGATTCGGACAGCCGGGATCATAATGACGCTTTCTCATTATGAAGGCGGCGGCTCTCCTGTATATGAAATATCCGGTCTTGATGAAGTATCTGTCGTTTTTCCGGCAGCAGCAGATAACACAACTTCGGCGAATACAGCGGCAGAATTGATGGCTGAATATCCCGTGAAAATTCTGATACACGGAGTGAATATTGAAATTCTTCCCGGAGTAAAGGTTGGAATGGATGCAGAAACTGTCTCTGCGTCAGGAATGGAATGGGATGAAGTATATATGAGTTCCGAGAATTCGTTATATTATACGACACATGCAGAAGACTCATTCTGCCTTACGGCTGCCTGGGCGATCCCGGAAGAATTATTTATAGAGTGGGCAGACAGTTTGTCCGATGATGCGGATTATTATGCGGAATTTCAGAAATTGATCGAGCCGTTCAGAGAAACTCCTGTAGGAAAAATTGTTGAGATATCAATTGAAAGAATATGATATGTTTTATCAAACAAGACCCCAAAAATTGACAGGAAACAGGAGAAGACAAAAATGAAAAACAAATTCAGGATAACATTCTTCATGGTAAAGCGAATCATACAGAGTATACTTGTCATAGCTTTGACAGTATGGCTGATATTTCTGCTGATACCAAGAACAAACCATTACCAATATGACTGTATGCTCAATGCAGAATATGAATATGTCCCAATGATCGACTATTATGGGGGAGCTGTTCATGTTACTGCGGATCTGCATACAAAAACTATTTTCAACAGAATTTATGTCAATGGTGAAGTCACTATTCAAAATAAAAAATACACTGTATCCGAGAAACATTTTGTACCGCGCTCCATATTGGCCCAGATAATAAATGATCTTGAATATGCAGGAACCATGAAGCCGGATTATAATTCTTTTTGCATATACCTTTAACAAAAAAACAAATTTGGATGAGTGTAAGAAGAATAGAAGATATCTCAGATTCGTGTGGCTTTTATTCCGGTTACATTGAATAATTTTCGTAATCCAATCAAACTATATGAAACATGAGCAAGCCCTGTGCGTTTTTATTAATATGCACAGGGCTTGTTTTCATTATCTTAGAAGTTGGACAGGACTTTTCATATCTCCAAACCGGAGAATAACACAAAACCGGCTCCGTTGATTCTACGGACAGTTTGCTTTATAATGAAATTGCCAAAGGGAGAACATCTCCCGAAACAAATTCAAAACAGGAGGAAAATAATATGGCAATCCAGCATTGTTCGCAGGTCGGCGGAAAATTCAGCAGTGCCGATGAAAACGAACTGAAAGCACTCCGGAAA
>JBGVOJ010000658.1:0-11694 GCA_045126415.1 Eubacteriales bacterium
GACGGCCCGGGAAGATAAGTACTCGCCAACATCTGAGGTCAGACATTCCAGCCTGACCTCTTTCTCATTCCTCCATAGCTCAGTTGGCAGAGCACGCGGCTGTTAACCGCGGTGTCGTTGGTTCGAGCCCAACTGGGGGAGTTAAAAGAAGCTGACATCCGAAGGGTATCAACTTCTTTTTTTCTTTATTTTGGCGCGAACTGCCTAAGCCACGGTTATGCAGGTATGCCGCGCGGGTTTGCTCTATGGTGTCCGCTTTTCACACCTGTGTGCATTCCTGCCCTGTTCCCTGGTTCGAACTGGGTTGGGGGTGCGCTTACACCTCTTGAAATTTCTTCAAGAGGTCTTTTTTTGCTTTTTTCAAAATAAAATACGATTCTTTCCAACCAAATCGCTTGAATTTCAGTTATAGATAAATATAACGTATTTCCAATTTGATGATGAAAGGTCTATAAAATGAAAAAAGTAAAACAAATAACAGCATTTCTGATAATGCTGAGTCTGATTTCCTGTAACAAGGTACAATTTACCACAGAAGAAAAACTTATGGAACCGAGTGAAATAGAGGAGAAGTCTTCTGTATTAACCCATATTTTCCGTGAATCAGAATTTAAATTGTTCGATGAATATGAAATTGCTGCAGAAGCAGAACCGCTTTATGACCGTGTGACCGGAGAATTCACATTTTTATGTTCAACGGAATCTGTAATGAATGATGGAAACGGGAATGAAGTGGACGGAAATACCTATTATCGTATAATAACAGATGAAAACGGAATATTACAGTCGAAGGAAGAACTTGGCTTCTTCGAGCGGAGTAATAATTTATGTTGTGCTTCATTATCAGGTGATTCCACACTATTATGTTTCTCGGTATTTGATATGACGACTTATCAGGAAACCTATTCGCTTGCCGCAGTTCATGAAGGCGTGATTACGGAATTTGATGATCTTTCCGTTGTCCTTGAAAACTCTACTATTGATGATATTGCGCTTCGGGAGGATGGCTCGGTCATTCTTCTGACCGGAGGAGAAGTTGTTGTATTTAATAGGGAATTTATCCGGCAGTTTTCCGTTTTCACGGAAGCGGAAACGCTTTCTGTCTGGCAGGAACAGATATACTGCGATGGTCAGAGGCTGAATCAGGATACGCAGACACTTGAGGAAATATCCTACAATACCGGCGACCATTCTTCCTTTATCTGTTTCTATGGAGAAGATTATCCGGCTTATATCCAGACCGACGATGGCCTTTACGGATGTAATGCAGAAAACGAACCGGAAATGGTGCTTAATTTTGAAAACTCGGATCTGATCGGAAAGAATGTGGATATATTGAAAATAATCAATGCTGAAACTGTTCTTTTATCCGATAAAGGTGACATCAAGCTTTATAAAAAATCTGCGGATGTTGATCTCTCGGAGGTGAGTGTTCTCAATCTCGCCTATACGACTTCCTCAACAGATTTGAATATCCGTGTGGTCGAATTCAATCGTTCTCAATCAGACATCCGGATCATAACGAAAAAATATGAAAGCAGCGAAAATCTGCTCACAGATATGCTGACAGGGATTTATTGTCCAGATATTATTACAGCGTCAGCGCAGGATACCAAAGAAATAACGGAGATTTATTCATCCGGTCTGTTTATTGACTTGTATCCGCTGATTGACCAAAGCAGTGTTGTAGATCGGGAGGATATTTTCGGCTGTGTCAAACGAACCTATGAAACAGCAGACGGAAAACTGGCGGCGATTAGTGGAATTTTCAATGTTAATACGATCCTGGGAACCCAAGCAACTCTCGGAAACCGTACGTCATGGAGTGTCTCCGAAATGGTGGAATATGCCGCAGCATTGCCGGAAGGTGTTTCTCTGATGGACAAACTGAGCGCGGAAAATGCAGCCGATCTTCTTTTCGGCGGAACAGGATATTCCGCATTTGTGGATATAAAAGCAGGTACCTGTTCGTTTGACAGTACCGATTTTATCAGTTATCTTGAGTTTTTAAAGACATTGCCGAAAAAGTTCGATTATAAGTCGTATGACCGTGCGGAAACTGCTGAAAAATATGGAGATGGACGCCTGATCCTTGCAGAACAGACCTATATGGGAATTTCCGATTATCTGAGAGAAGAAAGCATCTTCCGGACGCCGGATTATATCCGTATTGGTTATCCTTCCGGCGGCAGTTTTTCCGGTGGTTCCTATATTACAGCCGCTCCGTTTGTCATTACCTCGTTCTGTGAAAAACCGGAGGCAGCATGGTCATTCATAGAGGTATCTTTATTTGATATCGGCGAGAATAATCTCAGTAATCGCTATAAGAGCGGCTTTCCGACCTTGAAATCGCAATTCCGACAGGTATGTGAAGACAGTATGGATTATGTGTACAAATATTATTACGACGGACGTTATTCGATGGGAATTAATGATCCGGAAAGACCTTTATCCTTCCTGACCGATGATCGACCGGGGATTGTCAAATACTTTACCGGGGAAGATGCTGCCGAACTCGAAAAATGGCTGGATGAGGAGGTTGGCATCCGGCTTGGCAATACGGTCTCGGAGGAGATCAGCGAAATTGTTGAGGAGGAAATTTCAGCGTATCTGGCGGGTGTCAGAGATGCGCAGAGCTGTGCGGAAATGATTCAGTCCCGGGTGAATCTTTGGCTCAGCGAGCGTGAATAGGTAAAGAACCATATGGTTTCTGTGGACTTGAAGAAAATGATGGTATATCGTAGAAATTGCGGATTGCTGCCGGGAAAGAAGTATGCTATAATAGAAAAAAGAAGAACCCCATTATTTCATTATATGAGGAGCATTTCCATGAAAAATTATACCAACCCTGCGGCGGAAGCATGGTATCGTTCGCTTGTTTCCGATCCGTCACGCGTGCCTTTTGCCTATACTTATGCTGGAGTACGCACCAACGGTTTTCCCGAACCCCCCGTTTCCGCGGATACCGTATCCGACTGTAAACGCGAAACCACCACGTTTGTCTTTGAAAAAGATGGCGGTCTCCGCGTGAAGCTGATTCTCTCCTTCTACCCCGCCTATGGTGTGACCGAATGGACGGTCTGGTTTGAGAACACCGGCGCGGCCGACAGTGCCATTCTTGAAGATATCGCGACAACTTTGACGTTTGAGGGAACGGCACCCGTCCTGCGCGGCAGTCTCGGCGACCATGGCAATCAGTACCGTCCTTATGCGGTCGACCTCACTGCAGAAGAGGTTCATTTCACTTCCGACAGCGGCCGTCCGACCCACGTGAATTTCCCCTACTTCAATCTCGAGTATGGTGACGGCGGCGCAATGCTGGCGATCGGCTGGGCCGGGACATGGACGGCGGATTTCGTTTCCGATGGTTCTGTCACGACCTGCACCATGCGTTCGACGAACGGCATCCGTACCTACCTCAAGCCCGGCGAAAAAATCCGTACCGCGCTGTTTGTTTATGCGCCTTACACCGTGCGGGACGAGCACTACGCGACAAATTTCTGGCGGAGCTGGTTCGTGAACTGCAATCTTCCCGCAGATGATGCGTCGGGCGCGCATGTCGAGCCGTTCTCGACCTGCTGCATCTCCAACGACACCGGTCTGCCGAACTCCGATGGCAGCATTTCCGAACGCTATTATACATGGAAGCCGTCCCTTGAAAAAATGATCGCCGAAAATGTCAAGGTCGATATCCGCTGGTTCGACGCCGGATGGTACACTGCGCCGGACGGCAGCTCGCCCGTTTCCGATTGGTGGGGGACCGTCGGCACATGGGAACTTGACCCCGTGAAGTGGCCGGACAAAACTTTCCTCGAATCCACGGATTTTGCACGCGAACACGGGATGCGCACCCTCATGTGGTTCGAGCCGGAACGTGTCACCGACGTGGATTCTCTCGTGAAGAATTACGGCTATGATCCCGCGTGGGCGATCCGACGCGAAGGTGTCGGCTCGATTTCGAACAATATCGGTATTCCCGCCTGCTACGACTGGACGGTCGGCCGCATCTGTAAGGTTCTCGCCGAAAATAAAGTTGAAATTTACCGCGAAGACAACAACAGCGACCCGGGCGCGCTCTGGAAATACCTTGACACGCTGGAAGGCGACAACCGTACGGGCATCACGGAATGCCGTTTCGTCGACGGACATTACCGGATGTGGGACGACATCATTGCCTGCACGCTCGGTTTCGGCGGCAGCGGATTTGTCGATTCATGCGCGTCGGGCGGAGGACGGAACGACCTTGAATCCCTGCGGCGCGGCGTTCCGCTGCTGCGGAGTGACGCCGACCGGACGACCACGGCGCTCCGGCTCTCGATGACGACCTCGTTCAATAAGTGGATTCCGTTCTGCGGCGCGAACACGAAGGAAAAAATCGGCGAGCTCGACCCGACCGGTCGTACCGACGTCTACACATGGCGCGCGTCCTATCTGCCCGCGCTCAACGTGGACTCGCAGTTCACACAGGACCCCGGTCAGGATTTCTCAATCCTGCGATTCGGTCTGACCGAATGGGCGAAGGTGAAGCCGTATTTGCTGAAGGATTTCTACGTCCTGACGCCGTGGCATGATAAGAACGACCGTGCAGGATTCACTGCATACGCGTACGTGGATGACGACACAAAGCGCGGCGCACTGCTGGCGTTCCGCATGGAAGACTGCGAAGACGACACGCTGACCGTGAACCTGCCGTTTGTCGACAGCACTTGGAAACTGACGGATGAGGATACCGGCAAGACTTGGACAACAACCGGCGAAATGACCCTGACGTTCGCGCAGAAGCGTGAAGCGAAGCTGATCTGGGTGGAAAAAGAATAAACGGACAAACTCCCAATAAAAAAATTTATATTAAAATGGAAAGTATGCTTGACATTTCTGCGGCAGTATGATATACTGTTAATGGAAAGCATACTTTCCATTTTGCTTTTGAGGAGGCTTTATGAAAAACCGACTGGAAGAATTCCGGAAAGCGCGCGGAATCCGGCAGGAGGAACTGGCGGAAGCAATGGAAGTTTCCCGGCAGACGATCGGGTCGCTGGAAAACGGACGGTACAATCCGTCCATTCTGCTGGCATTCAAGCTGGCGCGGTATTTCGAAAAGAGCATTGAAGAAATTTTTATTTACGAGGAGGAGTGCGAAGATGAGAAGAAAAATCATTGATTGGACAATGCTCTGCGTGGGGATTGTCCTGCTGATCGCCGGTGCGTTCTTCGTGAAAACCATGAATACGCAGGCGTTCCCGTATGTCTGCATCGGACTGGGCTGCGGTCTGTTTGCACACGGGGTTGGCGGCAGGATCGAAAGCCGTGCCGTCCATTCGGACCCTGCGCTTGCACGACGGATGGAAATCGAGAAAAATGATGAGCGCAATGCGGCAATTACCAATGGTTCCAAGGCAAAAGCGTTTGACCTGTCGCTGTATGTTTTTTCGGCTCTGATGCTCGCCTTTTGTCTGATGAACGTGGAGACGACCGTCATCCTGCTGCTCACCGCCGCGTATCTGGTTGTAACCGGCTACTGGATTTACTGCCGGATACAGATGGACAAAAAAATGTGATCTGAAAAAAATCCCGTTATCCCGAAAGATAGCGGGATTTTTGTGCTTTCTCTCAAAAAATCCCTTGATTTGCGGCAATGTTTATGATACTATAGAACAAAAAAGAACGTCAATCTCTGATTTTTCTGTGAAAGGAATTCACTATGGCTACATTCTATGTCAGGAAAAACGCCTCCGGAAACGGCGTGTTTTCCACCATCGAAGCCGCACGGGATGCCGTGCGTCTGCTCATCGCCGAAGGACTGACCGAACCCGTGACCGTGATCGTCGAAGCCGGGGAATACCGCACGTCCGGTCTTGTCTTTGACTCGCGCGATTCCGGGACGGCGGACTGTCCCGTCACGTACTGCGCCGACGGGGAAGTGCTCCTCAATGGAGGGATGTCCCTCGATCCCGCGGATTTCGAACCCCTCACCGATGCCGAACGCGCACGGCTTCACGGCGACGCCCCCGACAAAGTTGTACGTATCGACCTCACAAAGTTAGGGCTGACGGCTGCCGACTGGGGGGGAATCTGCACGATCGGTACGTACAACACGGCAGGCAAGTATGATGGTGCGTTTACCTCTCCCATGTGGTGCGAGCTGTTCGTGAATGACCGCCGCATGGAAATCGCACGCTACCCCGACACCGGTTATCTCCACACGCTGGAGACCGTACGCGAAGGCAAGTGCCTCGAACCGACCGGAAAGCCGCGCATGGATCCCGCCGAATGGGCAAAAATCCGCAATCCGCTCGGCGATATCCGCAAAATTGACCCCGACACCGCAAAGCGTGCCGCCGGATGGAAATCCCTCGACGGCGTATGGTGCTTCGGCTACCCGAAATACGGCTGGGCGGATATGTCGTCCCCGATTGACCGCATCGATCCCGACACCTGCGAAATGGAAACGCGCCACGTCAGTCTGTACGGCATCCGCGAACACGCACCGTATTATTTCTTTAATGTGTTCGAAGAACTCGACGCTCCCGGCGAATGGTTCCTCGCCCGTGACACGGGGATGCTCTACCTCTACCCCGACTGCGACCTCGCGTCGGCGGCAATCAACCTGTCCCTGCTGACGGAAAATCTTGTGAGATTCGAAAACACCTCTTACGTCACCCTGCGCGGCTTCACGTTCACCGGAACGAGAAACGACGCACTGGAAATGAGCGGCACCGGCATCACGGTAGAAAACTGCGTCATCAAGAACATTGCCGGGAACGCGATCCACATCCGCGGCTGGAACTGCCGTGTCGAGGGATGCGACATCCACCACACCGGACGCGGCGGCGTGAGCATCGAAGGCGGTGACCGCGCGACCCTGACGCCGTCCGGTCATGTGGTCACGAACAACCACATCCACCACATCGCGGAAATTTTCCGGACGTACCAGCCGGCGGTTTCGATGAGCGGTGTGGGCATCGTCTGCTCGCACAACTGCATCCACGATTCCGCGCACATGGCAATCGGCTTCGGCGGCAACGAAAACGTGATCGAATACAACGAAATCTACGAAGTCTGCCAGATCGCCGACGACTCGAGCGCGATCTACAGCGGACGGAACTACACCGTCTGCGGCAATGTCGTCCGCTGCAATTTCTTCCACGACATGAAGAGCGACGCGGACAACCACATCGGCATTTTCGGCATGTACTGCGATGACAACCTCGGCTCCTGTACGATGGAAAAGAACGTCTTCCTCCGCTGCCAGTCCGCGCTCCTGCTCCACGGCGGACACGACATGATTTTCGCGAACAATCTGGTACTGGAGGCGTGTCCGAAATCGCAGTATTCGCTCCGGTTCCACCGTTACGGCTACTGGGACTCGCTCCTTCCGGGCGGCACGCACGCGCAGGGACTCGCGCAGGTGCCGTGGCAGGGGGAACTCTGGTCGGAAAAATACCCGCACATTGCGGAATATCTCACGTGGGATCCGGAAACCGAGCAGTGCATCCCGCACTACTGCCGGCTCGTGAACAACATCATCATCAACCACAAGCCGATTGACGTGCGCGGGTTCGACTGTCACGAAGAACGCCTGCACAATGTTGTGGAAAACAACATCGAAGTGACGGTGGACGATATTCACGCACTGACGAACGAAAAACTGCGCGAAATCCTGCCGGAATTCGAAGAAATTCCGTTTGACAAAATCGGTCTTCTGAAGTGACGAAAGGGGAAGAGACATGGACGATATCCGTACATCTTTATACAAAAAAACCGGCGGGTTCATGAAGGGAATCTGCCATCCGCGCGGGGATTACGAAAGCCTGACCGGCGCGGGCCTCGGCTGGATACGCCGTGACACGCCGTACCCATTTGACAACGACGGAAACCTCAGCGAAAGCTACCGCCGCTTTGTCGACGAAACCCGTGTGTACGCGGAAAACGGTCTGCGGTCGGTCATCGTCAGTCCGTATCCGCGCGAATTTCTCGCGCACGGCATTGATCCGCGCACACCGGAGGGACTCGATAAAGTGCGGGAAGTCTGCGCGTTCCTCGCGAAGGATTACCGTGAACTCGGCGTCTGCTGGCAGGCGACCAATGAAATGTTTGTGATCCACTTCCGGATGCCGCTGACGATTCCGGAAAGCGTGGAATTCCTTGTGGCGAGTCTGCAGGGACTCCGTGCGGGCGATCCCGACGGCGTGATCGGACACAACACGGTCAGTCTGGACGACGGCTGGGATGACCTCTGCCGCGACATCGACCGCCGCACCGACTGCGACTATTTCGGCTTTGACCTGTACAACGGTACATGGAGCGACGGCGATACCGATACGTACATCGACCGGATCAACGATCTTTACGCACTGTGCGGAAAACCGATGGTGCTGATGGAATTCGGTTTTGCCTCCCTCGGCGGAAACGCGCACGCGGACCGCCGGGAAGCCTACGAATATCTCGAAAATCTCGGCTTCCATGGAATGGACGATCTCGCGGCCCGCGCGGACGAATTCATCGCGACACTTCCGCCGCCGCTGAAGCATACCGCGGAAACCTGTGCCCGCGAAGACCTCATTCCCGCGCTCATCGGCATGATGCCGCACCTGACGAAGCTGTGGTTCTCCGAAATGGTTTTCCCGCACACCGAGGAGGGACAGGCGGAATTTTATGCGGAACTTCTCCCGAAGCTGCTTGCGAATCCGTACCTCGCCGGAGCGATCATTTACTGCTGGCAGGACAGTCATTCCTGCTTCACCTGCGGCGCGACGGACTGTCCGTGCGAAACGGCATGGGGCATCACACGATGCGACGGTACGAAAAAGCCCGCGTACGATGTGATCAAGGAAATTTTTACGAAACAGATCATCTGAACAGGAGAACTACCATGTCCATAAAGATTGATTTTACGAAAAATCTCGGCGCGATCAAGCCTCTCCACGGCGTCGGACAGCCGCCGTTTGCCGGAGGACGCAATTACTCCATGCTTCACTACCTCACCGAAGCCGGAATTCCGTTTTCACGTCTCCATGACGTCGGCGGAGCTTACGGCGGCGGACGGTTTGTTGATATTCCGAACCTGTTCCGCAATTTCGACGCCGATCCCGAGGATCCCGCGTCCTACGACTTCACCTTCACCGACCTGCTGATCACCGCGCTCATGAAGGCGGACGTTGAACCGTTCTTCCGCCTCGGTGTGACCATCGAAAACGACGCGACGGTCAAATCCTACCGCATCGACCCGCCGAAGGATCCCGCGAAGTGGGCGGTCGTCTGCGAAAAGGTCATCCGCCACTACACGGAAGGCTGGGCGGACGGTTTCCGCTACAACATCCGTTACTGGGAAATCTGGAACGAGCCGGAAAACCACGTCGACCCGAAACTCAACGAAATGTGGACGGGCACGGCGGAGGATTATTACGAACTCTACAATATCACGGCAAAGCATCTCAAGAAATGCTTCCCGCATCTGAAGATCGGCGGCTACGCAAGCTGCGGTTTCTATGCGGTCACGACCGACAATCCGTCGGCGAGAGAACAGTATTTCGTCGATTTCTTCGACGGATTCCTGAAATCCGTGAAGGAAAACGGCGCGCCGCTCGATTATTTCTCGTGGCACAGCTACGCGAACATTCCGAATACCATGAAATTTGCCGCATACGCCCGTGAACAGCTTGACAAATACGGCTTCACGGACGCGGAAACCACCTGCAACGAGTGGAACCCCGAAGTCAGCCTGCGCGGCACGGGACGTCATGCCGCCCTCACCACCGGCATGATGCTCGCGATGCAGAACAGTCCGCTCGACTGCGCGATGTTCTACGATGCCCGCTACGGCACGAGCATTTACGGCTCCCTGTTCAATCCACTGACCGCGCAGCCCTTCCCGGCATACTACGGATTCATCGCGTTCAACGAACTCTACCGTCTCGGCACGCAGGCGGAAGTGCTTTGCGATGACGAAGAAGTTTATGCACTCGCGGCATACAGGGGAACGGAAGGCTGTATCGTTCTTGCGAACACGTCTCCCGCAGACGTGCCGCTGACGCTGGAAATGGACGGAACGGTCACGGAATGCCGGATTCTCGACGGTGAACGCCTGCTGTCCGGCTGCCGGCTGCCGGAAGAAATTCCGTCGAACACGGTTCTCTGCATCCGTGTATCGCTGGCGTGACACCGTCGGAGGAAACTTATGGATGCAAAAATTGTCAGAGTCCCCGAACCGGCGGAGCTTGACCGGATGGTGTACGCGGCGTTTCCTGCGTGGAAAAGTTACCGGACGGTGATGCTGAAAGGCGGACTCTTCAACACCACATACACGCTCGAATCGGACGACGCACCGGGGAAAAAATACGTCCTCCGCGTCGGTCCGGTGCGGCGCGAACTGCTCCTGCCGTACGAACTGCACCTCATGGACGCGGAATGCTGGGCGTATGAGAAAATGGCGGACGTCGGGATTCCGACCTCGACGGTGGTACACAAAGATACCACCAAAACCCTGCTCGACCGGGATTTCATGATCGTGAAGTTCATCGAATCGGTGCAGCTCAACCGTGCGGAAATGAGCGAGACCGACCGGTATGAAGTTTTCCGCAAAGCCGGACAGTACTGCCGGAAAATGAACGATATCCGCACGGAAAAATTCGGACGCGCCGGCTATATCCTGCACGGCGGCGGATACGATACATGGAGCGCGTACATCAAAAGCGAGCTGTCGGAATGGGCGGACAAGATCCGCGAACAGACGACGGACTACTACACGGAAGAGGAACTCGACGAAATCGTTTCCCTCGCCGACCGTTACCGCGATATTCTCGACGAAATCAAAACGCCGCGCTTCAACCACTGCGATATGTGGACACTGAACGTCCTCCTGTCACCGGATGGAAAACCGGAAATCGCGGCGATCATCGATCCCGACCGCTGCTGCATGGGCGACCCCGATTTTGAACTGTCGAGCGGATGGATGATGAACGACGCGTTTTACGACGGCTACGGCCGCCGCATGGCGGAGGACGAACACACCGTCATCCGCACGAACATCTATAAAATGATGTTCCTGATTCTCAACGGCTACTTCATGCGTACACAGTACGACGATCCCGCGCCGTCGATGAGCGACAAGGAACACGCGATGAAATACGTGGAAGCATTGAGATAAAATTAATAATTATACTCTGTCCAAAAAGGTTTGGAGTGGGGGTTGGGGAGAACTTTTCCTGAAAAGGTTCTCCCCAAATTCAATAAAATCTATTGCATATTATCGGAAAATCCGTTATAATGAAACAACCAATCAACGAAAAGGAGACATCCTTATGCAAGGCGAATCTTATATCCGGATCGTCACGGGCTGCATCGAAAAGGCTTGGGAGACCCAGAAGGAGACCGTTCTCGAAGCGGCGGCGTGGGTTGCCGAAACCATCGAAAAGAAGCGGAACGTGTTTGTGTTCGGCTGTTCCCATGCGGGCATCCTCGCGGAAGAAGTCTTTTACCGTACCGGCGGACTGGCGGTCATCAATCCGATCTTTTTCCCCGGCTTCATGCTGAATACCCGTCCGATCACCATGACGAGCGCGCTCGAACGCGTTCCCGGACTCGGCAAAACGATCCTCACCCAGAATCACGTCGGAGAGGGTGACCTGCTGATTATCCACTCCGTTTCCGGCCGGAACACCGTTCCCGTGGAGATGGCGATCGAAGCGAAGGCGA
>JBGVOJ010000659.1:0-2066 GCA_045126415.1 Eubacteriales bacterium
TAATTTATTCATATCGCCGCTCACCGCTTCCGGCTCGAAGATGTTGTCCTCCGATGCCTTCACCAGCAGGCAGGCGTAGATTTCAAGGTTATAGGCCCGGTCGGGCAAGATCAGCATTCCCGTACGGTTGTCGTGGAAGAACCGTTCGTCCTTGAACAGGTCGAGGTCCCCGAACATGCCGCTGTTCGCCATGTGGTGTCCGTACAGGAGAGAGTAGGCATCGCTGAAATCGGGAGCGTTTCTCGAATCGAGGAAGATGCTTCCCGCCAGCGCGAAATTGCCGTAGATGTCGGTGTTGATGTAGGACAGGTTGTCTTCGCCCTGCACTACGGGGAAGTCGACGTTCGTATTGTCGACGGTGACCCATGCGCGGATGTCCTTGTTGATGGCGAGGAGTTCGTCGAAGGTCGCGCCTTCTTCTTCTTCTTCGCCTTCCGCGGTCACGGTTACTTTGGGTTTGAGTTTGATCATATCCGCCTGCACATTGTCGGCGGCGGCATAGATTTGTTCGTTGTCCCAGAGAGCGTAGACGGAGTAGGTTCCGGCAACGATCAGGAAAACGGCGACAACGAAGGAAACGAGGGCGTTTGCACCCCTGAGAAAGAGTTTGGAAAAGGTCATTTGAATGGAAGAAATCCGGTTGTCCGGGGGACGGTTTGTCCCCCGGAACCGGGTTTGGTGGGTTTGCTTAGATTTGAGTTAGTTCAGCTTAGACTGAATTAGTCTTCGGAACGACGCTTCTTGGAAACCATGAAGCCTGCGCCGCCAACTGCTACTACGCCGAGCATTGCGATGTACGGGATGGAGTCTACGGAGATACCAGTGTCGACGGTGGTACCCTTGGTGTTTTCCCATACAGATACATCTTTGTCACCGCCAGTAATGGTTCCGTCAGCAATAGAGGTATTAGTCTTAGTATATCCATCTTCATCTTCTACGATGGTGTAGGTTACGCCAACAGGAATGTTAGTGATATTGATAGATTCTTCATGACCAAGCCAAACAGTGATTACTACTTCATTCTTGTCAGTATTGTACTCGACTTTTGTTGCTGCATTTTCTGTTTTTGCAGCTACAGCATCAACTACATTTTGTACCTTTTCATTGAATAATTCACCCTTCGCAGCGGTCAGGGTGATAGTAAACTTAAATTCTTTTTCCATGTCAGCGATATTACCAGAAATATTCTTAGTAACAGTCAGATCACCTGCATCATATTCGTTATCGATATTACCAGTCTTAGAACCATCTTCTGTTTCGAGGTGGATTGCAGCAACATAATGCTTATTTTCAGTCTGATTGTAAAGAATGGTAACTACAAGGTACACAGGAGTAGTTACATAGGTAACACCTGCAGTCTTACCCAGAACTTCAGTAATCTTATAAGTGTATACACCGAGACCAACATCAATATCAGAAATGTCAACAGTTACATCAGCAGTATCAGTTGCGCTTAAATCTGCTTCGAATACAGCATCACCCAGGGTGACTACCGGGAAAGTATATTCGTCAAGTTCATTCACTTCAGTAGTCTCAGCATCATCAGTGTGTAATACATCAGAATTGTCCTTATAGGATACCTTTTCGATTTCGAAGTCGAAAGTTTCAGCGGGAGCTGTACCATGTTTAATAACATATTCCTTTTCGAAAGAGGTACTCTTGTCGAGAACGTCAGATAAATCCTGTTCCGCTGCCATAGCGGCAGTACCCATGCTGAGCATCATTGCTGCTGTCAGCATCATAGCAAGAATCTTTTTCATTTGGATTTTCTCCTTTTTTTAAAAAATTTGTTTGAAAAAGTGTGTATTTATGCAATCCCTTTCGGGCTTAACATACCTTGTGTTTCGGGCTTATACGCCCCTCCGGCGGAGGATCGTGATGACCTTCCCCTCCACCTGCTCCATCGGGATCGCGCCCCAGTCCCGGCTGTCCGTCGTCTGCGTCCGGTAGTCGCCCATCACGAACACATGACCGTCCGGCACCCGGTACGGGTACTCGATTCCCTCTTTCGCGTACGACGGATACAGGATTTCTCCTCCCTGCACCGTCCCGTTGACCGTGAGCGT
>JBGVOJ010000660.1:0-3965 GCA_045126415.1 Eubacteriales bacterium
CGGAGGTTATGACTGCCAAAGCCGTCGGCGAGGATACAAAGGCGCATGAACTCTGGGATTCCTTCCGCCGTGATTTCGGACGGTACGAATTCGAACTGGAACGCTGGTTCGACCACGGACAGACCATGACCTCCCTCCGGATGTAAGTACACAGGCTACATTTGTGTTGCATGCTGTTCCGATAAACAAGGGATATCCTTGCTGCCGTTCTCCTTGCGGCGACAAAGATATCCCTTGTTCGATTTCATTCTAACAGCATTCTGAAATCTTCGCGTTCACGGAGAGGAGCGTACACTTCTTCGGTCATCAGCTCCTCCCGGACCAGTTCCATAAACGGTTTCTGCAAATCCATTGATCCGCTTCGGACTGTCGGAAGTGAATTTCCACCGTTTACAAACGTGAAATTGAGCCGGTCGAAGATACCGCAGGTGCAGGTGTGCGGAACTGAACTTTCCAGTATCTCTCGGTATCGCTTTCCGTAATCCAGCATGATTTTCAAGTATTCGATTGCCTTGTCATACATTCCCGCGCGACATTCCAATTGTGTCCGTTTTTCATAGACACAGTACAGATGCCAGTGGAAATTAAGGTAATTTCCGTCTGTAAATACAGTTTTGATGACCGCTTCTTCGGTATCAAGTGCCGCCATTACATGAGGTTCTTTCTGTTCGGCAAAGCGGTACACTTCCATCAGGGACATACAGAAGTCACCCAAAGCGGAGTAGGAAATTGCCTGACGCTGCACAATCAGTTCTTCCCCCTTCAGGCAGACTTCCATTGCTCTGTCTCGGGTGATTGGCTTTCGGTCAGGAAACATTTTTGCGTATTCCATGGCTTTGTCCTGCTGGTCGGAATACTGACAGCAGATCATAGCATTCCATATCGCTTTTTCTCGCAGACGGAAATCCGTACAGCCTTCGATCACCATATTGCTGTGCTTTATGGAACGCTCGATCATTTCCGGCGAATAAGGCTTGGTCGGGTCTTCTTTATACTGATCTTCATACGCCATATAGTATTCCATACTGGCAAGCCACATAAGATACTTGTAATCCCCCGGATATTCCTTTACCGCCTGCAATGCCAGTTCATACATTTCCTGCTGATCGTATTTCCAGTTATTTTCGCATCGTTCATCCAGTTCGGCGCGGCGCAGATCGGCTTCTTCCGTTTTTCCGCCGAGCAGTTCATCCGCAGTTACATGGAGAATTCTGGACAGCGGCATAATCAGCGAGATGTCCGGTACAGTCATGCCGCATTCCCATTTGCTGACGGCTTTATAAGTTATTCCGAGAAAATCTGCCAGAGTTTCCTGTGTCAGATCGTTTTTCTTTCGGAGTTCCTTGATTCTTTGTCCGATATTATTCATATAGATACCTCTTTATCAAAAAATAAGCCGAGCTCTGCTTTCATATATAGTTTAGCACATCTTTTGTAATCTCACAACACCCACATCGGCGAGTGTAACTCTTCTGCGGAGAGAGTTGCAGAAAAGTACAGGTATTATCAAATAAAAGATTCCTCAGTTACTTCTGTAACTGAGGAATCTTTTTGGAACTGCGCTGTATTTTATACCTCACGCCAGACGGAATTTGTCGGTTTCTTCCAGACCGAGCAGGTCGATGATGTTTTCGAAATTCTTCTTTGCATTCGCCAGTCCCGCCGGATTGTGCGCGTCGCTGCCGAAATAGAATTTGCATCCTTCTTCCTTAGCAATGCGGTACGGCAGAAGGGTCGGGTCACGGGTCTCGTCGTCGAGATTCAGCGACGGGAAGTTCAGTTCGATACCCACACCCTTGTCCGCAGCCTTGGCAAACAGACGGCGGTATTCGCTTTCCGGAATGGTCTTCAGCACTTCAATATAGTGTTCGCGGTACAGCAGACTGCAGGTCAGATGCGCGATGCCGACTTTGTGGAAGGGAAGATCCATGTCGAGCACGCCGTCGAAACGGTCGATCCACAGCTTCGCGCGTTCTTCCACGCCTTCGCTTCCGTCAAGGGTGAATCCGTGCATATGCAGATGGGTGGTCGGAATGATGATGAAGTCGAGTTTTTCCATGATTTCCGGGGAAACGCCGACGGTCATAAAGCGGTCGAGGTCGGTTTCACAACCGAAAAGATAGCGGATATTGCCGGATTCCGGCAGGGGAAGTGCCTGTGTGATATATTCGTAGCTCTGCTTCTGGTACCAGCCGGACGCGCCGGGAACGCGGCTGTCCCACATATGGTCGGTCAGACAGAGGGTCGTCAGGCCGTTGTCCTGACCGTATTTCAGAATGTTTTCCTTTGTCTGTTCCGGATGTCCGGAGCAGAGGGAGAGCTGGGTATGGATGTGCAGGTCATGATCCGCAATGTAACGCATAAGTTGACTCCTTTCCGATGTCAGATCAATGAGACTTTATGTTCAAAAATTATATTCAGTTTCCTTCCGTCAGTTCTACAGCATACAGCCACTGGCAGCGGACGTCTTCGGGATCGATTGGCGGGAAGACAAGTTCGGTCTTTCCGTTGTCTTCACGTACGGTGATTTCCGCCGGGTGAGACAGCAGCTTTGCTTTGAGGTACGGCGAATAAGGAACTTTATCGAGCGTGACCGCGCCGAACGGGAAACGGGTCAGAATCGCGTAGATTTTGTCACCCTTCTTTGTATAATAGATGCTTTCCTGCGGTTCCTTCGTGTAGATTTCGGTGCCGTAAATCGCGTCGCCGTTGACGTCAAGCCACGAACCCATCTGGAGCAGGCGTTCCTCCATGATGACGGGAATCGTGCCGTCCGCTGCCGGACCGATGTTGAGCAGGAAATTACCGCCTTTCGCGACGAGCGAACAGAGGGTATTGAGCAGTTCCTTCGCGGACATATAATCGTCCGTGGTTTCAATCCGGTTCAGACCGAACGATTTCCCAATTCCGCGGCATTCCTCAAACGGACGATCGAGAACGATGTCCTCAATCCGCTGATTGCCGCTGATGTAGCCGTATTCCGTCGTGAAGTTTCCGCCGAGATGTCCGCGTGTTTCACGTCCCCAGCGGTCGTTCGGAACGATGAAGTCCCGTACAGACGATTCGTTGTACAGCCATGTGAGGAATTCCGTCGAATGCCATACTTCGCTCGGATGATCCCATTCGCCGTCCGTGAACAGCGTCCAGGGCTGATAGCGTTCGATCAGATCCTTCAGCATCGGATGCAGATGCTGAAGGGCGTACTCTTCCGGATTCTTCAGATACAGCGGATGGAACCATTCATAAACGGAGTGGTACACGCCGAACTTCACGCCGGTTCCTTCCATGGCTTCGCGCAGTTCCATGCAGAAGTCGCGGTGCGGCCCGACATCCCACGAGTTCCAGTTCCACGCATACGCGGACGGATACAGACAGAACCCGTCGTGATGCTTGGACACCAGATTGATGTATTTCGCGCCGGCTTTCTGAAACAGTTTCGCCCACGCATCTGCGTCAAACAGCTCTGCTTTGAAGCCGCTGACGAAATCTTCGTATTTTGTGAACGAACCGTAGGTTTTGTCATGGAATTTCCGCGACGGATGCTCGGGATTCCGGATCTGCTGCATATACCATTCGGCATACTCGCCGCGTCCGGTGTACGCCGGAACGGAATACAGTCCCCAGTGGATGAAAATGCCGAATTTCGCATCCCCGAACCATTTCGGAACCGGACGGTTGTTCAGCGACTGCCAGTTGTTTTCGTATACCATATCCAACCTCTTTTTGGATTATTTTACGTACTTTTTCCTCACTTTCAACAATAGTGAGAGATTCATGAAAGCAGTATAGCAGATTTTTGGACTAAATGCAAGAAGTTTGCGGAAAGTGATATCAAAAGTAATCAGGAAAATCCTTGACAATGAAGAATTCTTATGCTATACTATTAACAGTTGATCAATTACTCAACTATTGGCGAAGGAGGTTACCTGAAATGGAAAAACAACCGCTCTGTGACTGCGAAGTCA
>JBGVOJ010000661.1:0-18208 GCA_045126415.1 Eubacteriales bacterium
CGGTGAACTTGAAGAGAAGTCCGGGAAATTTCGTGAAGAAACGGGCGGTGTCGTCGAAGTCTCCGCCGGGATTTTCACGGTAACTCACGATTTCGTGGTTCAGCGCTTCGTAGACGTCCGCGAGGGTCGCGGTCGGCGGGAGCGTGATCTTCACAACGGTGTCCGGGGATTCGAGGGACATTTCCTTCTTGATGGTCAGCGAAACCTCGACGTTTTTCCGCGTCCATACCTTCTGTCCGCGGATGAAGCGGTTGAGCGCGGGACGCTGGGACACCAGACGGATGTACGCGGCGATCATGATGTGCATCATGCTGATGTTGGTCATGCCCGACTGCTGCTTTTCCTTCATGTATTTCTCGAGTTTTTCGATGTCCACGCTGTCCTGAATGAAGTTCTGGGAACCCGTGCGGTCGACCATGATGTACGGGATGACGTAGGACATCGGGGAGATGGTCTTGACACGGCGGAATTCCTTTTCCTTTTTCGCTTTCTTCGCGGGTTTCTGCGGTGCGGGATCGGAAGTGTTGGAAACGGGCGTCATTTCTTTCTGAGCGTTCATGAAAGCACCTCAATTATTTCAAAATTTCTTAATGATTCATTATAACACGGTTTGTGCCGGAAATCAATTTTTGCGGAGAAAAAAGTTTGAGAGCGGACAGGATTTTTTTGGAATTCCCGCGTCACTTGAATCACTCTCGCGCTGCATGAGGTGGACAGATCACAAATTTCTGTTATAATAGAGCCATAAGCCGCGCAGCTTACATTTATGATCCAAAGGAGAACCCTCATGAAACTCTATATTGCCGAAAATCTCAAACGTCTCCGCCAGAGCTGCGGACTCACGCAGGAACAGCTCGCCGAACGGCTCGGCGTGTCCTTCCAGTCCGTCAGCCGCTGGGAGAACGGTCTGTCCTACCCCGATATCGAACTGATCCCCGAGATCGCCGCGTTTTTTGAAGTCTCCACCGATGTGCTGATGGGCGTCGAAAAGGCCACCATGGAACAGAATCTTGCACGCGACAAAAAAATCCTCCGCATGGACGAATTCGAAACCGCGGAGGAACACCTCGCTTTTGCCGAAGAACTCCACCGGAAATATCCCCACGACGCGGAAATCCTCGTCGATCTCGTCTACGCTCTGTCCGGAAATCCCGCACGCAGGGAGGATATGCGCAGCCGGATTCGCGAATATCTCACCCATCCCGATGCTGAAAAAGCCTATGTCGACCAGCTCGTACGTCTGCTGACCGCGTCGGAACCGGAGGACAGCCTGACCGCCCTTCTTGATACCTACGCCGCCGAATACGATATGAGCCGCGCCGCTCTGCTTGCATACCGCGCGGCGGAACGCGGCGAATGGGATGCTTACCGCAAATATAAGCAGTACAATACGCTGGAACTGATCTGCCGTCTTTTCGATAAAATTCTCAATAACCGCGGACTGTGGTTCAATCATAACCCTGCCGCCGAAGCCGCCGTCCGCCGCAAGCTGTCCATTCTCAATCTGCTTACCGGAATGACCGGCGATAACATGGACTTCATCACCGGCGACGGCGAACCTGATCTCTGGTACGGCGACCGTATCGCGTGGGGATTCCAGCTTGCCGGAAACTACGCCATGTCCGGCAGAAGCGAGGAAGCCTTCGCCGCCATCGACGCCGTCGTCCGTCTTGCCGAAAAATTCTATTCCCTGCCGGAAGGTACCGTCCTCATCTACCGCTGTCCGGAACTGTCCGAACTCCGCGAAACGCTCCGTTACGGCGTCCGCAACCCCGACGACGTCCGCGATTTTTCCGAAAATCTCCACCGCTGCATGCGCAGTGACGAGAAATTCTGCGGCGCCGATCTGATGTATGACCGTAAAAACGGCGAGGACGAATTCGACCACCATGTCGAATGTGCGGCATGGGACATCGTTCCGCTCACCGATACCGAAGAATGGTCGTGCTTCGACAGCATCCGCAGTGACAAACGCTTTGCGGAAGCCGTCGCCCGCATGAAAAAATTCATCATCCCCGTATAAACAAAACGTGCGGTGCAGATTCAACCGGTCTGCACCGCACTCTGTTATTTCATTTGTACGGAAGTTTTTGAAGATGGGGTTTGGGGAAGAAACTTTTTTCAAAAAGTTTCTTCCCCAATAAACTTCATTTCATTAACCTCTCGGGAGGAACTTGTACATCGGCATCGGGAACTTGGTGAAGAGACCGAAAGAGGGAACTTCGGTGAATACAGCTTCTTCTTCCACGATTTCTTCTTCGATGGCAGCTGCTTCTTCAGCTTCTGCTTCTTCCGCTACCGGAACGATGGCGGGGATTTCGCCTTCTTCCACAACGTCACCGAGGTCGTATTCCATTTCGGGAGCATCGGTCGTTACCTTGAAGAGCGCGAGTTCCGCGATGTCAAAGTAGTCGCCGAATTCGAGAGTGAAGTCGAAACGGTAGAACGCGTACGGAGTGGTGTTGTCAGCGAGAGCAAAGATGGCATATTCGGTTTCCAGATTTTCCGGGCCGAACGCCAGAGGAGTCCAGTCGAGAAGGAGGGAATCGTTGGTACCGTAGACTTCGATGGTGATCACGGTACCCTTTTCGCCGTCCACGATGGCTGCGAACTTGGCGATTGCTTCCGGAACCCTGGTTGCGGTGTATACGGAGAAGGTTCTCGCTTCCGCATCTTCACCAAAGGCGATCGTGCACCTGGTTTCCGGGAGCGCGTCGTAGAAGTTGGCAACATCCGCGTCAAAATTGGAGTCGGAGGTGGTGACTTCCACCTGTGTCATGCCTTCCAGAGTGAGAGGTTCGGCAGCAGTGATTTCTTCCGCAGCCGCTGCTTCTGCGGGTTCTTCCGCAGAAACGACATCCTCCGCCAGAACGGTCACGGAGGCACACACCAGAAGCACTGCGGTCAGAGCTAAGGTAAGGAACTTTTTCATGATGTATTTCCTTTCGATAAACAGATATGATACTACATCTTATATCATATCATAATTTCCATAGTTTCGCAAGAGATTTTCTTATTTTACTTTATTAAAAAATGTCAAATTTACACTTGACAAAAATAGTTCAATGTGATATACTGTGAATGTAGAATATTAACGACAAAAACAGAACGGAGGAAATACTTATGAAAAAAAGAAAGCTTATCACGGCCGCGGCACTGGTATGCACGGCATCCATGCTGGCGGGAACGGCTATGGCGGCGCATCCGCTGACGAACGCGAAATTCCCGTGGGAAACAGAGAAGACGGCGGTTCCGGCTGCGGCGGAAGAAGTTGTTTTCGGTTTGCCAATGCTCGAAAACGCGGTACACCAGTACCTTGGGCTGGATGCGGACGAACCCCTGACGGCTGACCTGCTGACGGGAATCACGTCGATCACGTTCTCGCTGTCCGATTTCAACGATCTTCTGCGTCAGACGGCGTACGACGGCAAAACGGCGGTGAAGATCGCATTCAACCACGGCGCACTGCCGGGGATTGCGGAACATGAGGATGCCGACTATGCCTACGAAGCGGTTCCACGCGTGATCCGTACGGAATACTTTGATCTGTCCGCAATTACAGACGAATGGCTGTATCACAAATTCGCTTCTTTCTATACCGTGAAGGACCCTGCCGATCCCCTGCTTGAGGAACGCGGCGTCGCGGAAATGACCGCACGTTACCCGAACACGCAGGCCGGTTCGCTCATGTACCTCGATCCGGAAGCAAAGCCGCGCGAGCTGAAGGAACTGTTCACGATTGCGGATAAATTCGGACTGGTGAACACAGATACGTTTATGGAAGGAAATCGGATCGACGTAACCGGCGTACCGTTTGAGAAGTTCCCCGATCTGCTCACCGTGGAATTCACGGGCGGCCTCGACTGCACCGGAGAATGGACAAAAGAGGCGGAATTTGTCGTATTTGTTCAGGGCCCCGGTCTGATCGAGGAAGAGGACATTCCCGTGGAATTCGAATCCCTGCTGCTCGAAAACGCGCTCCGCGAATATTTCGGTCTGGAGGAAGGTCAGCCGCTCACACAGGGAATGATCGAACAGGTCAGACGAATTGATTTCTGCGGTTCCCTCTGGCAGGAAGGTCTTGTGAAGCTCGAAGGGTATGAAGACAAGACGGCGGTAAAGTGCATTATCAACGGCGGCGCGCTGACCGATGCGGAAGGAAAAGACCTTCTGTCGTTCGATCTGCCGCTGTGGGATATGTTCGGCGGCAAGCAGGGGATGTTCGGCTATGAAGCTCTGCCGGTCATGGTTCGTACGTCCTTCGTTCCTTTTGACTCGATCACGGACGAATGGAACCGGATGAAAATGAAGTCTTTCTATGTCAGCAAAGACATCACGGATCCGCTGCTGGAACCCGAAGCGGTCGATGAAATGCTGACCATGTACCCGATCCTCGCAGCAGACGCGTTCTCGATCCTTGATCCGGAGGCAAAGCCGCGCGAACTGGCGGCTCTGCTGGATATCGGGTTTGCGTTCGGTCTTGTCAATGAGGAAACGATTATCGACGGCACCACTGTTGTGCTGAAGATGGACGACATCGTAAAACTTCCCACGGGGACGGAACTTTATTTCGATAATCTGTCCGTGGAGTATGTTAACTAACTTTTAACTTTATCGAATTATAATCCAATTGAAATCCCCCCGGTTCTGTAGTATAATATTCCCGAAAAAACTACAGAACCGGGGGTGAATTTATCTTATGGCCCATATTCCGACCGCCGCGACGGGAGAACTTGCCGTTCTCACGTTTGCGGAAGCCATGCAGCGGTACGGCGAAGGCGAAAAAAACTACGACACCGCGCGATGGCTCTACGTTCCCGATTTTTATACCGAATACCGTTACATCCTCGGCACGAAGGGGCAGAATCCCCTCATCGCCGTCGGCATCAACCCCTCCACCGCCGCGCCCGATGACCTCGACAACACGCTCAAATCCGTCGAGCGCATCGCGCTTGCGAACGGATACGACAGCTTCATTATGTTCAACGTCTACGCACAGCGTGCCACCGACCCGAAGCACATGGAGAAAATCTTCAACGAAACCCTCCACCGTGAAAACATGGCCGCGTTTGAATACATATTATCGCTGTCCGAAAGACCGTCCGTCTGGGCGGCATGGGGGACGATCATCAAAATGCGCCCGTATCTGCGGGACTGCATGCGCGACATGGTCACGCTCGGCGAAAAATACGGCGCGGCATGGTACACCTGCGGCGCACGCTCGAAAAACGGCGGGCATCCGCACCATCCGCTGTATCTGCGGAAGGATGCATCCCTCGATCCGTTCGACCCGACGGAATACCTCCGCGGGGAATGGTGAATATCCTGTGACAAATGTGTCGCGAACCTGAATATTGGATTAAAAGAAAGGAAGGTTTCTTGACTTGTATTATTTAACAGAGTATAATTTACGGGTAAAAAACATTCCCGGGAAAGGATCGGCAGTATGAACGAAACAACCTCGATTCCGGCGTATCCGGCGGTCGCCTGCTATGGTCTGACGAAGGCCTACCCCGGCACATTCGCACTGAACGGCATCGACCTTGAGCTGCCGCGCGGACAGATCATCGGGCTTCTCGGCCCGAACGGCAGCGGCAAAACCACGCTGGTGAAAATTCTCGCCGGTCTTCTGCAGCCCACGTCCGGCACCGTCCTCATCGACGGTCTGGAACCCGGCGCGGATACCAAATCGTTTGTCTCCTATCTGCCGGAGCGGACATACTTCAACCCCTCCATGCGGGTCTCCGAATGTGTAAAAATGTTCGAAGATTTCTACGAAGATTTTGACACGAACCGTGCGTTCGGCATGCTGGCGGCCCTCGGGGTACCGTACAAGGCGAAGATGAAAACGCTCTCGAAAGGGACGCGCGAAAAAGTGCAGCTCATCCTCGTCATGTCCCGGCACGCGAAGCTGTACCTGCTCGACGAACCCATCGGCGGCGTTGATCCGGCGGCACGCGAATTCATTCTGAATACGATCATCGGGGGCCGTGATCCCGGCGCGACGGTCCTTCTGTCCACGCATCTGATCCGCGACGTGGAGGACATCCTCGACGGTTTCGTCTTTCTCGGAACCGGACAGGTGATCACAGCCGGGGACGCGAACGAAGCACGCGCCCGTCACGGCAAGAGCCTTGACGAACTGTTCCGGGAGGTGTTCCGATGTTTTTAAAACTTTTCAAATATGATTTCAGAACGTCCGCGAGGTTCGGGGTGCCGATCCTGATCGCGGTTGCGGCGGCGGCACTGCTCGGCACGGTCAATACGGCCGTGACCGTCAGCAGCGTGGGAAAGGAATCCACGTTTGAGGCTGTTACCAACGCGCCGTTCGGGGAAATGCTGATTTTCTTCGGCATGGGCGGACTTCTTCTCGTTTCGCTGGCTCTGGCCATTGCGTCAGCGGTCATGACGGTGCTGCTTCTCGTGCAGTATTACCGGAGTACCGCCGCGGACGAAGCCTATCTCACGTTCACGCTTCCCGTAACGCCCGCGCAGATTCTGTGGTCAAAGCTGCTCAATACGCTGGTGTGGTCGGCGTTCTGCGGGATCGCGCTGTTCCTTGCGGGGACGGCGATTCTCGGAACGGGTGTGACGGCGGCGGGTATCGCGAAGGATTTCGTGAACACGTTCGCGGAACTGTTTGATTTTCTCGATTCTTTTGCCGGAAAGAGCGCTCTGACGGTCGTTCTGCTCTGCGTACTCGGCGCGGCGTCGGCGGTATCGTCGTATCTCATGCTCTTTATGGCGATCACGTTCGGTTCGGTCATCGTGCGCAGGCATAAGGCACTCGCGGCGGTCGCGATGATTTTTGTTATCAACTTTGTTATGAGCGGCATTACCTCCGTGATGCAGGTGATCCTGCTCGGTGATTTCACGTTCAAATCTCTGATGTACGACGGACTGATGCCCGTGAATATGTTCCTTATCTCCTGTACAATCCTGTATGCGGCACTTGCGGTCGTATATTTCCTCGTGACGCGGTATATGCTGCAGAAAAAACTGAATCTGGATTAAAGATATATTTTGTAAAAAGAGGTGCTTTATAAGAATGAATTGGAAAATAACGCTGACGGCGATCCTGTCCGCGCTTCTGCTGACCGCTTGTACGGCGGAAGCGGACGTGGAAACGGCACCTCAGGAAACGGAAAACGAAACAATCACCGCAGAAACGAAACCGGCATCGTCGGAAAGCCTGCGGATTACCGAAGGCGGCGAACACCGCCTCACCGGAACGTACAGCGGCATGGTTGTCGTGGACGCCGGGGAGGAAGATGTGGTCCTCGTCCTTGACGGAGCGGACATCACATCTTCCGGTAAGGCGGCAATTTACGTCCGGAATGCCGGAAACGTGACGGTCATTCCCGCGGACGGCAGCGAAAATACCATCACCGGAAAAAAGGGCATCCATTCGGAAGCGGCTCTTCTGCTGGACGGCGGCGGCAAACTGACCGTCACCGCATCGGAGGGACACGGCATCGTTTCAAAATCTTCGCTCACCGTGGCGGAAGGCAGCTATATCATCACTTCCGCGAAGGACGGCATCCATGCGGAAAACGAAACCGATCCGACCCTCGCGGACATCCTCCTCACCGGCGGCAATGTCTGGATTACCTCGGACGGCGACGGCATTTCCGCGTCGGGAACTCTGCAGGCAGATGCCGGGCAGTTCCTCGTCAGTGCCGGCGGCGGTGCGGAAAATGCGGAACCCCATACGGACGACATGATGATGGGATTCGGCGGCGGACGCGGATTTTTCGGCGGATGGGAACAGCCTTCCGCGGAAGAAACCGTGGAAACGACCGATGAAACTGCCGTTACGAGCAGCAAGGCACTCAAATCCGACGGTGATATGCTTCTGAACGAGGGGATGTTCACCCTCGATTCGTCCGAAGATACCCTCCACACGAATGCCAATCTCACGGTTTCCGGCGGCACATATCATCTTTCGGCGGGCGACGATGCCGTTCACGCCGACCTCGCGCTGGTGATAAACGGCGGGCTGTTCCAGATTTTCGGGTCCTACGAAGGGATTGAGGCGAAAACCATCGACGTAAACGGCGGCACGATCATGATTGAGGCATCCGACGACGGCTTCAATGCGTCCGGCGGTACGGGTGCAGGCCGTGACCCGATGGCGGCGGAGGAAGGTGTATATTTCACCATTGCGGGCGGCACGATTTTCGTAGATGCGTCCGGCGACGGTCTCGACTCCAACGGCGACTTTACCGTTACGGGCGGGGAAGTGTACGTCGCGGGTCCGACGAACGGCGGCAACGGTGCGCTCGACTACGGCGGAACTGCCGCTGCTCACGGCGGTATTGTGATCGCCGCAGGCGCGTCCGGGATGGCGGAATCGTTCGGACAAAGCTCCGCGCAGGGTGCAATTATGGTGAATACCGGCAATCAGGCGGCCGGTTCGGAAGTCACGCTGACCGATGCGGACGGAAATGTCCTCGCGGAATACACGTTTGACAAGACGTTCTCGAATGTGGTCATCACCGCGCCCGGAATCACGGACGGCGGAACATATACGCTGAATGCCGGAACGTACAGCGAAACCATTACAATGGACGGTCTGCTGTACGGCTCGGGAGGCGGAATGTTCGGCGGTGGCGGCATGAACATGGGCGGCGGACGCGGAAACGGCGGAAAAAAGGATCGTACGGAATGGGGAGAAGTTCCGGAAATGCCCCAGAACGGGGAAGTTCCGGCGATGCCCGAAGGATTTGATCCCGGTGCAATGGGCGGCGGATTCGGCGGCGGACGTCCTGAAGGAATGGGCGGCGAACCCCCGCAGATGCCGTAAAATAAAAAAATCAAGGAGATTGTACATCTGCACAATCTCCTTTTTTGTCTGTTTACAGCCAGATATTCACACAGTCGCCGCCGTCGTCTTCGACTTCCACAAGCGGGAGACTCCCGTGAATCCGCTTCATCCGGTTGATCTCATGACAGAACCGGATCATGTCGCGGGTGCTGATATGGAACATTTCTGCGGGATGCTTCGTTTGGTTCGCAGATTCCGTGAGTTCTTCGGCTTCTGCGAGGTCTTCCTCCGACAGCTTTCCGTCAAGGGTTTTGTTGATGATGGACGAATCGATCACCGCGGTCACGGGGTTGAAGATCATCCCCGTGGGAAAGACGAGTTTGAGCGTTTTTCCGCCGCTTTCCTGTACGACGATCTTCATTCAGCATACCTCAATGACGACCGTTTCGCCGCCCTCGCCTTCGATTTCGACGAGCTTTCCGATCACGCCCGCTTCCACGAGCTTGATAATGTGGTTGAAGTCCACTTTCGACAGATCCACGCTGCCGCCGCCGATTTTGACATCGCCGATGTTGATCATACTGGACGACATACCGATTTCCAGTGCGAGTTTGATGAGCGGCAGGGGAAGATTGACATTCACCTTGTCGCCGCCGTCCTGTACGCGGATGCGGAGGATCATTTCGTCGAACGACTTCCGCTTTTCCGCAGGAAGCATCTGTACGTCCGGCTTGGGGGTATTGTTCACGCCGAACAGGTCGTCGATGGTCACGCCGAAAATCTGAGCGATCTTCGGCAGAAGGGAAATGTCGGGCATACTCGCGCCGTTCTCCCATTTGGAAACGGCCTGCGGGGTCACGCCGAGCATTTCCGCGAGTTCGTCCTGCTTCATATTATGTTCGCGGCGGAGTTCCGCGATCTTTGCGCCGATGTTTTCTTGCATGATTGGTACCTCTTTCTTTGGTTTGTGGCTATAGTATATCATGTCGGGGACGGCAATGGAAGGGAACGGCGGTTAATTTTGTTGAACGTTGGTTGTGTGAGTTGTAAAGCATTGGTTGAGTGACGGCTTAACCGATCCGGAACAGCGTGTAGTCGGAGGACATTGCTTCGTCTTCCGCCGAAACAACCACGCGGAACGTCTTCGTGATGTCCGCCGGTACGGTGAACGTGAATTCGCCTGCCTTTGCCGTTGCGTTTGCCTTCATCGCGTCATACGCACCGTCGTACAGCTTGACTTCACGTCCGTCTTCGTAAACGAGCGTTACGGTGTACCTGCCGCCGTCCTTTTCCGCCGGTGCGTCGTTCAGCGACCATACTTCCACCGGAATTTCGTCACCGACATTGTGGCGGAGCTTGTAGAATTTCGCGGAGAGCATCGTGTCGCGGAGCGCATCCTTGATGGTGTCATACGTCGGACGCTTGAGGTCGGGGTACATCAGGACGGAGTTGTTCGCGAAGCACGGCCACGGTTCGTTGTAGCACCAGTTGATTGCCATCGAGGTGAACGGGAACTTGCGGCGCGCTTCTTCGAACATTGCCTTGTAGCTGCACGCCTGGATGAACTGACCGCGCGCGCAGTTTTCTTCAAGGGTGCCGAGGCTGCCGTAGAACGCTTCGATTTCCTTCACGCGGAACCAGGTATCCTTCGGGAAATGTGCGCCGACTGCGTGGTGTGCTTCCCATACGGTGCCCTTTTCCATCGGCTGCGCGAGGTCTTCCTCGGTCGCGTACTGCTTGATATATTCGTAGGACGCCGGACCGGGTGCGCCGAACTCGGTGTACGCCGTACGGAATTCGTCGATGAAGTCGCTGACGGCTTCCTTGCCGGTTTCGTCGTCGGTGATGTTGACGTACGGGCCGTGACCCATGCCGTAGAGCGGAGAGGTCATGATGAACGGGGTGTTCCGGTCGAGGTCGTAGGTCATTTTGTCGAGCAGACGGAGCGCGTGGGACTGGTTGGTCATGCCGGACCATGCGTTGAACAGCTCATTGCCGCCGCACCAGAGAACCACGGACGGATGCACGCGGAGCCGCTTGATGATGCTTGCGGATTCCTTTTCGAGCATTTCGAGGTAGTGTGCGTCGTCGGGGTAGTTGTTGCAGGAGAGGGTGAATTCCTGCCATACCATGAGACCGAGGCGGTCGCAGGAGTCAAAGAAGCATTCCTTGTTGACGGGAGAGCCGCCCCACATACGGAAAATGTTCATGTTTGCGTCGGCCGCGTACTGAACGAGGGTTTCGTAGCGTTCGGGTGTGATCTTGGAGAAGAAAATGGCGGGGCTGACGATGTTGGAACCCTTGGCGAAGATTTTGCGTCCGTTGAGTTCGAGGGTGATCGGGTACTTGCCCTGCGTCTGCGGCGGAATCGCACGCCATGCGCCTTCGTTCATGACGAGCTTGACGCGGCGGAAGCCGATCTTGCGGGTGACAGTATCGACGGTATCGCCGTTTGCGATTTTTGCATTGACGAGGTAACGGTTCTGTTCGCCCTGACCGCGGCACCACCACAGCTTCGGATTGTCGAGCGTGAGGGAAGCGGTGTACGTTCCGGCAGAGGGAACTTCAAAAACGGCACCGCACTTTTCCCATTCTTCATCTTCAAGCAGGTTAAAGGATACTCTGCCCGCGCCGGTGACGGTGATTTCCGCGTTGACAGTGACAGAGGAGAAGTCATCCGCGAGGGTGTAGGAGACTTCAAACGCATCGATATAGGATGCCGGACGGTATTCGAGGGTTACATCGCCGGAGAGACCGGTCGGAACAAGACGCGGGTGCCAGTCCCATTCATAGGAACACGGGGGCTTGACGGACATTGCCGCCTGATTGCGGTCTTCCGGAGCGCCGGGAACCTTCGGAATCGGATGGAAGATGACTTCGAGAAGAACGTCTTCACCGGCGTACTTTTCCAGATTCAGCTTCACGGGAGTGAACATGCCTTCGCTGTCGGCGAGAACATCGCCGTTGACGCGGATGGTGTAGCGGTAGTCAAGGAATTCTAAGGTCAGCACGGGAACAAAGCCGTCGCGCTTTTCAAGGGAAAGGGTGGTGGAGTAATGCCAGAAGCAGTCCTCCATCCAGCGGTATTCGCGGAAATTCACGCCGAAATTGTAGTCGGGCATGCCTTTTTCCTTCTGCCATACAAGCTGGACTTCGGCGGGAGTCGTCGCCGGAACGGTTTCCGCCGGACGTTCGTTCAGGGAAGACGAATGTCCGAGGGTCCATGATGTGATATACATGATAAATCCTCACTTTTGGATATTTTCGATTGTATTATACATGAAATCTGCGCGGTTGTCTACGTCTATTCGGTAAATAACATGGAAAGGAAGGATTTCCTTTGCTTTTTTGCCGGACTCTTGACATCCCCGTTTTCATGTGGTATAATGTATTCCACTAAAATAAAACAGAGGTTTTTACAAATGAACAATATTCGCAGAACCCGCGATATCGTGTCGATCAAGCGCACGATCGCGTCCAACTATGATAAATTCCGTTCCCTGAGCCTGTTCTTCCACGAACGTAAGGCCGTTCTTGACAAGATCGTCAGCCTGCCGGACGACGCCATTGCTCAGATTGCAAACGAATGCCGCGAAGGCGGTGTACGTTGGCGTGCGTTCACGAAGTACATGAACAAGATCGAAGGCGCGATGCTGACCGGCGAAGTGATCGACAAGAGCGCGGACGAAGAACGCGCTTTGACCGACATCTGCGGTATTCCGGTACAGGATTTCATCAAAATCAAGGAAACCGCGTCCGGTGTGAACCTTTCCTTTGAAACGACCGGCGTGTACGATATTTACGCGAAGATGAACCGCAACGGCTGCTTCGAAGTTTCCGGTATGAACGTGACTCCCGCGACCGAATTCACCGTTGTGAACGAGCTGAATACCTTCTGGGAAGACCGCTATTCCGTCGCTCTCAAGAGCGCGGACGTTTCCTTCGCTGTTTCCGTGGAAGACCCCAAGACCGGCAAGAAAGGCGGCGCCGTTGCGCGTATCTACGTCTTCAAAGACGGTACCCTGACTGCAGACGACCTCGGAAAGTACATGGACACCACCGCGCTGACCCTGTGGATTGCTCCGTAAGTACGTTTTGTCTGAAAATATAAATTATATTCACCGGAAAGGACTCACGCCCATGAAAAAACGCACTCTCGCTCTGCTGCTGACCCTGCTCATGATCGCGCCGTCCGTGATCGCCTGCAGCGAAAACAATACCGAAACTCCCGATGAAACCCAGCCTTCCGCAGAAGTGTCCGCTTCCGCAGAAGAAACCCCCGCTGAAGAAGAACCCGAAGAGGACGCACGTCTCGAATGCGCCGTTCCCGCGGACGTAACCCTCGGCGGTGAAACCGTCGGCGTCCTCAGCTTCCGTGACGCCAACAACAACTACCATATCTCTGTGACCGAAACCACCGGCGAACTCCTCAACGACGCCGTATTTGCTTCCAATCAGCTGGTTATGGAAGAACTGGACTTTACGTTTGAATTCATCGACAACGGCAGCGTTGATCCCATGAACCTTCAGAACGCCGTTGCCGCCGGTGACGAAGTTTACGACATCGTTTACGGTACCCAGTGGAAGGTTGCGCCCCTTGCTTCCCAGCATATCTTCGCCAACCTCAATCCCAGCGCGGGCGGCTACATCGATTACGATGCACCGTGGTGGTACGACAAGTACATCGACGAAACCGAAGTGGACAACACCCACACCTACTTCCTCGCCGGAGATGCGTCTCCCGACATTATCCGCCGTTCGTCCATGATGATCCTCAACACCGATATGCTCACCGATATCGGCCGCGACGTGAACGACATCTATGATACCGTCCTCGCCGGCAACTGGACGTATGACGAAATGTCCGCCCTCGTAAGCACCGTATATATCGACAGCAACGGCGACGGTCAGCGTACGGACGCCGATACCTACGGCTTCGCTTCCTGGACCCGCAGTGACGTCGACCACTTCATGATCGCAGCCGGTGTCCGCGGATGTTCCCGTGACGCCGACGGTGTTCCCTACATCACCTTCAACAACGAAACCACCGTCAAGTTTGTTGAATCCCTCGTGAACTTCCTCTGGAACAACGAAGGTTCCTATTACGTAGAAGGGACTCCGACCTTTGAAATGCTGTCGCAGAACCGCGCAATGCTCCTCTGCGAAAAGTTCTCCCGTCTCGACCTCATCCGTGACACGGACGCGAACTTCACCATCATCCCGCTTCCGAAGGTTGACGCTACCATCGAATCCTACAGCTCCCTCGTGCATGACGACGCGCTGATCCTCTGCATCCCCGTTGTCAACTCGAATGTGGAAGGCATGACCGCCATCCTCGAAAAGCTGTCGTACAACTACTACTACGACGTCATGCCGCAGTACTTCGAAGTCATCCTCAAGACCAAGTACCGCCGCGACTCCTCCGACGCCGCATCCCAGATGCTCGACCTCATCCACGACAATATGACCACCGACTTTGCGTACATCTACAACTACGGTATGTCGAATATGATGCTCTCTCTCCGCGACCTCATCGGTATCAGCAAGAGCACCGACTTTGCGTCCACGTTCGCAAAGAGCGAAAAGGCATACAACAAGGTACTGGGCAGACTTGTTGATGCGATGATGGGCGAATAATCGACAATAATGAAAGGACACCTCCGGGTGTCCTTTTTTGCATCACAGAATCCGCTCGGTATTGCCGTCGATGATGCGGATACAAATACTGTCCGCATATTTATCGTTCCGGTAGTGTTTGAATTCCTTTAAAACCTCAAGGAAAAGTTCTGCATCCTCACTGAATTTTTTTTGTACTACATCGAACCCATAAATTTCAATATTGGTTTGTCTGCCCACCATATCGGTCAGACAGTCCCAGAAGGCATCCCAGTTTTTACCGTAGTAGTCGGGAAAGTCGAGAGCTTCCTTGATGATTTCGTGGACTTGCAGGTAGTATTTCACGCCGGTGAAGTCGATGATGTAGGGGTCTCGGTATTCGTACATGGGATGTCCAATATAATTTGTTCGGTATTACCATCAATGATGCGGATGGTAATTTCATGTGCATATTTATCGTTATTGTAGTGCTTTAATTCTGTCAGACATTCAAGAATCATTTTTGAAGTGCCCGGAAACTTTTTTTCCATTGTATTAAGACCATAAATTTCAATATGCAGAGGGTCTCCCACCATATCCGTCAGGCAGTCCCAGAAGGCATCCCAGTTTTTGCCGTAGTAATCGGGAAAGTCAAGGGCTTCCTTGATGATTTCGTGGACTTGCAGGTAGTATTTCACATTGGTGAAATCGATGATGTAGGGGTCTCGGTATTCGTACATGGGATGCCTCCTGAGATGGTGTTGTATCAGTTGAAGTCGATCATGACTGCTTTCCCGTTTTCGACGGCATAGGTCAACAGTTCCACGATAAGGGGATAGACTTCGGGGGTTTCTTCAAAACGGAATTTTTTGTTCCTGTATTGCAGGATATCGTCAAGATATTCTTTGGGATTGGGGATTAGAGTTTGTTCATGACCGTCAAAGGCGCCCTCACATTGATGGATATCTCGCGTGAAACCTTCCCAACCCAATCCATGGAGCGGTGGATTTTGAAAGATATCGTAAAAATATCCTTCCCACATATGAAGCGTGGGAAAGTCTGTATCCGGGACGGATAGGATAATTTCGTAATCGAATTCGTAGCCTTTGTAGTAGGTGTAGTTATCATTCATGGTTCCAGTGTCCATCATCTAATATCTCCTGTTGTTTTTTTGTTATTGATCCACTATATCGTGCGCGTCCTGCTTCTTCCCATTCAGCGAACGGAATCCATTTATTTTTACCATTCTTTTTTTGGATTAATATTTCCTTTTTGTCTGGACGCGCATTTTTCCCGAAGCCGATTCCCGGCAGAGTACGCTGAACAATCCACGAATTTTTTTGATAATCCGGTTCAGTGGGTCTATGTGAATGCCAGCGTACTTCATATTTATAGTTTCCTGTTTTCCAACGGTACTTTATCTGATTATACCCGTTTTTTGGTTCCAAATTTACCGTTGCTTTTTTGGGAATCCTCAGAGGAGAAATTTTTGCAATCTGAGGTGCGATTTCTTTTGTAATTTTTGTGATTTTTTCGGAATCTGTCTGCTTATTGAGGGTTCTTACTACCTTGAAAGCATCTTCCGCTTTTCTTGTGATCTTCGCTGTATCCGCAACTTCACCGATTACCGGAATTGCCCCGATCGCGCCCAAGCCTGCCGACAGCCAGTCTTTTCTCAGCAGATCCACCGGAATCGCCGCCAGATCCGCGAACGTATCCAGCCCGGGAATCAGGGAAGCCGCCGTAAGAATATCGCTGAGCCTGTCCAGAAAACTCTTGCTTCCCTGTGTGTTTCCGAAATTTCCGCTTCTGCTTCCTCCCATCAGGCAGTCACCTGCTTTCTGGTTTTCGCAAACTCGCTTTCGAACACGATGATATTGATCCCGCGGTCTCTGTACGGCTGAAAGATCCGGTCGGGCGCGGTACCGTAGACGATGATGTTTTTGGGCGTCAGACGGCTGACCATCACGGCAAGCCCGAGTTTGAAATAAAGAATATCTTCTTTGTTTTTCAGGCATCCGTGAGTCCCGACTGCCACGCTCTTGTTTTTTTCGATCCCGTCAAAACAGAATTCATAGGTTCGTTCATCATTATAACGCACATTCGGAATAATTTCAATACCGTTGTTCTGCAGCCATACGGCGAGAGCCCTTCCGCGGTATGTATTCCATTCCTGCATGACCAGCGGCATATTGCGGTACAGGCTGAAATCCGGAGAAATGACTCCGTTGAATTTCTGCAGCCGCGGAAGGTATTACCTGGGATTATGCCAGAGCCGTTCGAATTTCCGGTCATATTCATAAAAGCATACCCAGCAGTCAAAATCTTTCCAGTTTTTTGATACTGCTTTGGAAAAAGGAATGACACGGTTCGGGAGACAGACGCTTGTTGTGATACAGGGCATCTCCGGATGTCCTTCGAAAACCGCGTGTTCAATCAAAAAAGAATGAAATACATCGTTGTATTCACTTGAATTTTTATAATTCACCCAGTATGTTTCCTCCGTAATTTGAATCAAAATTTTTTATTATCTAAAACCTCAAATATCGATTGTGAAATTCTACATAAACACACCTCCGTTATCGTGAAATATCTCACATCCGATCACCCCCTCACTCCCCGTACAGCGCGACCGCCAGCTTGCCGAGTGCCCGCGCACGATACCGGTACACACTGCTTTTCTCCATTGCACACGCCTCACATACCCGTTCGACCGATCCGTCCGCGTCAAAATACAGCCCTTCGATGATTTTTCTCTCGAGCGGATCCAGAAATCCGAGGGCATGTTCGACCGCCTCGACCGTGCGTGACAGATAACATATACGCTTTTTCAGCAGTTCCTCCTTCCGCAGAGTGAGTGCCGTCCCCTGTACGGAGGTCAGATACGTCAGGGAATGACGGCAGACGTCCAGCTCGCGAAGGAGCTTTTCCATTTTTCTGACCGAGTAACTTTTTTTCATATTCACTTAACCCCTTCTTTCTTTGAAATACAGACGTTTTTCCTGTGCTTTTGCCGGAACTTCTCCGTTTTTCCGGCGTTTTCCGGGCGGAATGACCGGGAAGATCCCTACCGCGGTCAGCGAATTCCGCACGCAGCCCGGACAGTACAGCCGTTCCCCGAGCAGATACGCCGTGTCTCCTTCCCGCAGTGCTTCACCGCATTCCGCGCAGATTCCGCAGATCTTTGTTTCCGTACTCCTCGCTCCTTTTTCCGTGAATTGATCTTTTGTGAATGAATTTTCGTGTGGGTGTAATTATACCACAATTACGGGTGTATGTCAATATAAAATGCGAACGAAGTTGCGTATAGTGGAATAATACACATTCCGTTTGTATTTTTCGGAAGATTTCTTGCCCAAAACGGCTATTGTAAGTTTTCCGGAATTGTGCTAAAATAAACTTGAAAAATAACAAATATAGCTGCCCAAAAAACGCATATACTTTATCATTATATAGATTGAAGCTTTTTGAAAGGGGTTTGGGGAAAACTTTTTCACGAAAAAGTTTTTCCCAAGAAATCAAACGTCATGGAAATGCAAGTGAATCTGCATACGCACACGTTCCGCTGCCGGCACGCGTCGGGAACGGAAAGAGAATACATCGAAAATGCCGTCGCGGGCGGACTCAGCCGCCTCGGTTTTTCCGACCATGCGCCGTATGTTTTCAAGGACGGGTACTACTCCAACTTCCGCATGATGCCCGAACAGCAGGAGGATTACGTCACCACCCTGCAGGCACTGCGTGAGGAATACAAGGACAGAATCGACCTTCAGATCGGCTACGAAGCGGAATATTATCCCGAATTTTTCGAGGATTTCCTTCGTCTCATCACCCGTTTTGAGGTGA
>JBGVOJ010000662.1:0-2696 GCA_045126415.1 Eubacteriales bacterium
GTCCATGCCGGTATAGGCTTTGTAAATGGCGTAGCCTTCGGCGGAAAGGTAGATTTCCAGCGCGGCCACGATGTCGCGTTCGTCGTCACAGACTAAAATGTTGTACATGGTATCACTCCCGGAATTTGTTCGAACAATTTCTTTGACTATATTGTAGCAGAAAAAGTTTTAAATTGAAATATGGAAAGGGATTAAGATTTGTTTAAGATTGGGGGAAAGATCGAATTCACAATCCCGCAGTTGACAAAACCATGGAATACTGTTATAATTGTAATAATAATCAAACTTCAAAAAAGGTGTATCTCATGAAAAAAGTCATGCTGGTTTTCGGCACCCGTCCGGAAGCGATCAAAATGTGTCCCCTCGTGCTCGAACTCAAAAAGCGTCCCGAACTCGACGTCACTCTCTGCGTCACCGGTCAGCACCGTCAGATGCTCGATCAGGTGCTCCGTGCGTTTGACGTTACTCCCGACTACGACCTCTCCATCATGAAGGACAAGCAGACCCTCTTTGACGTCACCGTCAATATTCTCGAACGCATCCGCGAAGTTCTCGAAGAAGTCAAGCCCGACGTCGTTCTCGTCCACGGCGATACTTCGACCACTTTTGTCTCCGCGCTTGCCTGCTTCTATATGCAGATTCCCGTCGGACACGTCGAAGCTGGTCTCCGTACGTACAACATCTACTCTCCCTATCCGGAGGAATTCAACCGTCAGGCGGTCAGCATCATCTCCCGCTTCAACTTCTCCCCGACCGAACTGTCGAAGAACAATCTGCTGAAGGAAGGACGTGATCCGTCCACGATCTACGTCACCGGCAACACCGCCATCGACGCGCTCAAAACGACCGTCCGCGACGACTATACCCATCCCGAACTTGAATGGGCGGAAGGTTCCCGTCTCATTCTCATCACTGCGCACCGCAGAGAAAACCTCGGCGAACCCATGCACCATATGTTCCGCGCCATCCGCCGGATCATTGACGAGCATCCCGACGTCTGCGCGATCTACCCGATCCACATGAATCCCGTGGTTCGTGCGGCGGCAAACGAAGAACTCGGCGGCTGCGACCGCATCCACATCATCGAGCCGCTCGACGTGCTCGATTTCCACAATTTCATGGCACGCAGCTACATGATTCTCACCGACAGCGGCGGTATTCAGGAGGAAGCGCCGTCGCTGGGCAAGCCGGTTCTTGTCATGCGCGACACGACCGAACGTCCGGAAGGCATTGCCGCCGGTACGCTCCGTCTGGTCGGCACGGATGAAGGCGTGATCTACGAAAACTTCCGCCAGCTCCTCGACGAACCGGCGGAATACGAAAAGATGAGCCGTGCGTCGAACCCTTATGGGGACGGTCTGGCTTGTCAGCGGATTGCGGATGTACTTGTAAAGGAACTCTGATTGTATAAAAAATGCAGGAGGTATATCGATCCGGATATATCTCCTGTTTTGTTTATCAAAATATACAGAAATACCGGCGGTTTTACGGCGAAAAATGTCTCCGGAGGAAGCAAAAAAAGACTCCTCCGCCATTGCATTTGGTGTTGTATTTTGGTATAATTACAATGAAGAAAAATAGACAGCCGCAGATGCCGGCTGCGCATCTTATCTCATCAAAAAGGGAGTTAGCTGTATGACAAAAGTAACAATTATAGGTGCAGGGAGTGTCGGCTCCACGATTGCCTATACTCTTGCGATCGGCGGTTACGTTTCCGAAATCGTCATGATCGACATCAATGAAGAAAAAGCTCTCGGTGAAGCCCTCGACATCCGTCAGGGGATTCCGTTCTGTCCTCCGGTGACGGTTTATGCCGGAACCTATCGCGACGCCTGTGACTCCGACATCGTCATTCTGACTTCCGGTCTCGCAAGAAAGCCCGGTCAGACCAGACTTGACCTTGCGCAGACAAACGTAAATATCGTCAAGTCGATCATCCCGCAGATCACGACGTATGCACCCGACGCGACCTACATCATCGTGTCGAACCCGGTCGACATCCTGACCTATGTCTGGAACAAGAGTTCCGATATCCCGCAGAACAAGATCATCGGTTCCGGTACGATCCTCGATACCTCCCGTCTCCGCGCACGTATCGCCGAATATTATACCATCAACCAGCAGAACGTCCATGCGTACGTTTTCGGCGAACACGGGGATTCTTCGTTCGTCCCGTGGTCCATCGCCAATATTTCCAACGTGCCGATTGACGAGTACCATGCAGTAATCAACAGTTCCGAAAACCTCTATCCGCCGCTGAATCATGCGGAAGCGGAGGAATACATGCGCAAGTCCGGCGGACGTGTCATCCAGAGAAAAGGCGCGACCTTCTATGCGGTTTCGCTGTCCGTATGCCATATCTGCAAATGCCTGATCAACGGCATGGATACCACCATGACGGTTTCCACCATGATGAACGGGGAGTACGGCATTGACGATGTATGTCTCAGCACGCTCAACATTGTCGGACGCAACGGGGTCAACGGAAAGCTGTCTCCCGCTCTCACTCCCGAGGAAAACGCGCTTCTCCACAAGAGTGCGGATTGTCTCAAGGACATCATCAGAAGCATTGAGTTTTAAAATTACCAACATAAGGAGTATATAAATTATGGAATATCGCATTGAACACGACTCTATGGGGGAAGTAAAAGTCCCTGCGGACAAGTACTGGGCAGCCCAGACCGAACGCAGCCACG
>JBGVOJ010000663.1:0-1275 GCA_045126415.1 Eubacteriales bacterium
CTTTGTAGATTTCCACTGTGATTACCACCTTTTCCGTCCTCCTGCTCTTGCTGTCTCTATTATACAGGAGGTTCTTCCTATGGCTCACTTTTTCGTGATCATTTGCTGGCAAGGTGGCTCACTTTTATTTTAGCATTTATAGTTATTTTGCTCAATTTCGCCTGTATTTCACCCTTTTCCACCATCTGAAATCAGGCAGTGGCTCTTATGAAGAATATCATCCAAAATCCCCCCGCCACTCTCACAGGCACAGCGTATGTGGTTTTACGCCGACGCCGGAGTACGGTATTTCTCAGCCTGCAGTTTGAACATTTCCGCATACTTGCCATTCTTCGCCATCAGCTCATCGTGGCTGCCGGATTCGATCAGTTTGCCGTCTGCGAACATGAGAATCCGGTCCGCCATACGGGTGGTCGACAGCCGGTGCGAGATGAACACCACGGTTTAGTCCAGTGTATATTCCAGAATGGTGTGATTCAGCTCGTATTCCGCAATCGGGTCGAGTGCCGACGACGGTTCGTCCATGATCACGAGATCATACGGTTTTGCGAAAATCCGTGCAATCGCCACCTTCTGCGACTCACCGCCGGACAGATTCACGCCGTCATCGTAGAATTCCTTCGTCAGCTCGGTATCCATCCCTTTTTCAAGGGAATCGAGTTTCTCCCGGAACGTGGCTTTCGTCAGCGCATCGGTTACGGTATCCCGGTCACTGTCCGCACAGGCGTGTCCGAGGACGTTTTCCGCAATGGTTGACGCGAAAATCTTGTAGTCCTGGAACACGGTGCCGATTCTCGAACGCAGGGAAGAGATGTCGTATTCCCGCAGACTGTGTCCGTTGTACAGAATCTCGCCTTCCGTGGGATCATACAGACGCATCAGCAGCTTCGTCAGTGTGGTCTTACCCGCACCGTTGTAGCCGACAATAGCGATTTTCTCGCCTTTTTTGATGGTCAGATTGATACCGTCAAGGGAGTTCTTTGGCACTTCTTCTTTCTTTTCGCTGTCGTCTTTTTTGTCTTCGGTTTCCGAGGTCTGGTAAGCGAACGTGACATTCTTCAGCTCAATCGTTTCCAGTGCTTCCGCAGTTCGGTCGCCGCTGACGATCTTCGGCTCATAGGAGAGGAACTTCAGATACTTGCCGATGTACTGGGCATTGTCGGGCATCCGGATGAGGTTCCGCGCCAGATCGTACATACTCCAGTTCAGGTTCCAGATGATGTTGATCGACGCAACGAAACTGCCGAGCTGAGCCGTGCCGCTGTAGAGTTTGTA
>JBGVOJ010000664.1:0-7976 GCA_045126415.1 Eubacteriales bacterium
GTGTCTCGTTTTGAATATTGCATATGATTAATTTATTATAATGTAGAGTAGAATTAGTCTATTTATAGCCCAATTGTATCATATATAGCCCATATTGTCAAGCGGACAAGTCTATAATCATCCTGTAAATATCAGTATAGGAGCCGATTATGGACACATATACAGCGGTGAAGAACCGACTTATGAAACTGTGTGAGGAGCGGCACATGGCGATTCACAAACTTGCGATGGAGTCAGCGGTGCCGCCCTCGACAGTCAAGAATATCCTGTATGGGAAAAGTGTAAATCCGGGAATCGTCACGATAAAGATGCTGTGCGATGGTTTGGGGATTACACTGGTGGAATTCTTCGATACACCGGAGTTTCGGGAACTGGAACAGGAGATAAAGTGAACGGAAAAGAATCATGGGATATTTTGTGTATTTTTATTATGACAACAAGAATGAGCTGATCTACGTAGGGCAGGCTCTTGATGTAGGAAACCGATGGCGTACCCATGCCGAGAAATGGAAGAAAGAGGTCTGTAAAATCGGAGTTCGTGAATATCCGGATCACGCTGCGATGGATATTTATGAACATTATTACATAGCAAAATATCAGCCGTGTCATAATACAGCTCTTCTGCATCATGGCGGTACACAGTTGGAGATTCCAGATTCAAGTGAAATGATTCTGTATACAATAGAAGAATTCACCAATAAATTTTTGAGTACAGGAAACTCTGAGAAAAAGGAACGTGTTATTTTTCAGTATGACTCTTACGATGAGAGGTTAAAAGCGAACGGTATCAACGTGGTATATGCGGAATCGGTTGATTTTTTCGATGATGAAGTTTTGAAATTGGATTTGGATAATACGTGGTTTCGATGGAAGAACTTGTATTATTTGCCGCCATTAGCAAATCAGTATGGTAGTCGAAAAAAGACCAATTTTGAAGTAAATAAAAATTTTAGGATTTTGAAAAAAATTATGCACCATGCAGAAAGTATAGATAAGTATACATATGCTTTTACGTTCAGAAGAGAAGAAAGGGATAATGCAGAAAAAGAACTAACTGCGGCGTTCAGGATGCTGAGTTGCTGTTATTGTGAAATCCGCCGAACAAAGAGTAATAATATAGAAAAAATAGGGTGCAGAGGAGGATTTACTTTGGGATCAGAGGTATCTATTGGTTTTACTACGAATAAAGAGTTGTATACAAGTCACATAAAATTGAAAACTTTTGAACCTCAACCAGTAATGATAGATTCAAGCAGTTATGTGGTAAGTCTTCCTTCTATAAACGACGTTGTTACCCGTGTTTTTTAATTGAAAATGCCGGTGTATTCCGGCATTTCTTCATCCCTCCATCATTCCGCACATACAGTCTCCGCAAATCACGTTCACCGCCCGCGTTGCCCGGACAATCGTCCCGCATTCCGGACAGATATACCTCCGCGAACCTGTCTTCGACTTCGTCCCCACAGATACCCCCACCGTACCTCCGCTGACTTTCCCTACCACAGGTACCACCATCGGCAGGTCGTTCCGGCAGAGCTGTATCTCCTGAATATTATTATTCAAAATCCATTCAAGCAGCTCATCCGCAGGCTCTGTCCGGCTGTACCCGTAAGTTGCGGTCTTCGTAACTGTCAGCCCATGTGTCTCTGCCGTCTCCTTGAACAGCCGGTTGTGGTACGTTCCACCTCTCGAACAGTCCTGTACATTCAGCACGATGTCGTTGTACTGGTGGCACATCTCATGTAGGAGCGTCGCAAGCACGTTCTCAATCGGACGGTCGAGTGTACCCGCACCGATGTTCAGTTCGCGGTATCCTTCTCCCTTGATGCTCCATGCGTCGTACAGAGTATAATGCCCGTAGGCACGGGCGGTGGACTGTACGGTGATGACCGGACGTTCGAGCGAATCCTCAAAAAAGTCATGGTTCAGCTTGTCGTACAGCTTTTCGAGATACATCGCCAGACGGCTGTATTTTGAAATTTCCTTCATTATTATTGTCCTCTCTTTCAATTTCGTCGGAAGCTCTTGACAAACCGGGAGGGCGGTGATATTCTATACCTGCACACGCCCTCTGCGGCTTGTGTCGGCTCTTACATAGTCACTTTGGTCGGTGGAATATGTAAGGGCTTTTTTCTTTTAAGCGATGGTGAAGCGGCGGGAAGTGGTCTGCTTGGTGAACGCTTTGTAGAGTTCGTCGTACTTCTTCTTGAACGCGGTGGTGTCGAAGCGGTTGGTGAGGGTGGTCGTCCAACGAACGATGTGTGTCCCTGCCGTAAGCTCTTCGATGCCCTGTTCGAGCATTTCGGCTTTGATGCTGTCCTTGATGGTTTCGGCTTCTTCTTCGGCTTCCTTGATGAACTGTTCGAGAGCCTTGAGGTCTTCGATTTTCTGGATGAGTTCGTTTGCTGACATTTCTGTCCTTTCGTATACGGATTTGTTCGGGTGTCCGCTCCCTTTGATGGCTCTATTATAGCACGGGATGAGAGGAAGTGGAAAATAAGGTATTTTTTGCGGGGTGGGGGTGGTTAAAACGGTGAAGTGGGAGGGGAGCAAGGATGATATGGGGGAGGTGGGCTGATGTGAGACTGAGGGGAAATTTTAATGGAAAAGGGATGAACAAAACGTTCACCCCTTGCGAAAAATAAAACGTGAGCATAGTACCCACGTTTTACTGGATTTCAACAACTCCCCATCATATCACAGCGTATTCAATTTTTCATGCAGAAGTTCTACTCCGTCTTTTGACAGCGCGAGATAATACTTCTCCGTCACCTTGCTGTTTCCGTGTCCCATCTGCTTGCACAGGATATGAGTCGGCGTGTTCATCTCCGCAAGCCGGGTTCCGTACGTATGCCGGAGATAATGATACCGGAAGCATATTCCCAGTTTGTTCTTAATGTTCTGCGAATGGTATTTCATTGAGTTCAGTGTCTGAAGTTTGCCGTTCGGCAGGGAATTCACCATGTCGCAGGAGGAGAGGAGTGTACCGTCGAGGTCGGTAATCATTGTCTGATTCTGCACTCTCTGCTGTGCCAGTGTCAGACTGTCCGCTTCTATCTGCTCTTTCTGCTGTTTCAGGTAGTTATACAGAGCATCGTTCATGTACACCGTCCGGTAGGCGTTTTTCGTTTTGAGAGGAACGAGGCGGATGACTCCTTCCTGATACTGCATCTGCCGTTCCACATGAACACAGCGGTTTTCAAAGTCAATGTCCGTCCATTTCAAACCGTAGCATTCGTTGATGCGGAGTCCGCAGTAACGTCCGATCCGGTAGGCAGTTTCGGCGTTTGTTCCGGTAAAATATTCATCAAGCCGAGCCATGTCCGCGCGTTCGAACACAACAACATCGTCCTCTTCATCGACCTTCTGACGCGGCATATGAATCCGTACATCCTTGTTTACGCACAGCTTGTTGTAGGAGTCCATGTCCAGATAGTTCCGCGAATACGCCTGTCCGAAGATGAGGTAGAACATTTTCAGAAATCCTTCGACGTAGCGGTAGGCGCGTTCTTCGGAGTAGTACAGCCTTTCCAGATAGTCGTTGATTTCCGCCACACTGACGGAATCCACATAACGGTTTCCGAATTTTGGTTCGATGTGATTTTTCCACAGACTGTCCTGCTTGCGGATGGTTGAATATGCCTTTCCTGTCCGTCCATGTTCGCAGTATTCCGCATAGACATCCGACATTCTCACTCGCTTCTTAGGCTTCACGGAAGGGGTAGTATGTTCAGAGGTCATTGCCGCTGTTCTTGCGCGGACTGCCGCTTTTTCGGTTTTGAACGGCTTACCGTTGTCGTCGATGGTGCGTTTCACATCCTTGCGTTTTCCGTCAACGGTGATGGTGTAGCGGTAGCCGAAACAGCCGTTGTCGAGTTGGTAGATGCCTGCGCTGAGTGTGGATTTCATGGGATTTTGTCCTCCTGATGTGGAAACCGCAGTGGAAGATTCCATGAAATTCAGCCTTCCGGACAGCCCGTATGTGGAAGATGCGTTCCACAGGGAAGGTGTGAAAAATATCAGCAAACTGCTTGTTTTTGTCCCGTATTTCCCGTTAAATGATGGAAAATTCACTGTACAATCTCGACGCAATCCACGACACCGTACACGAAATGGCACGCGACGAAGCAAGACACGGCCGTGCGTTCAAGGGTCTGCTGGAAAGATACTTCAAGGACTAATCCGAACAGAATATACGCAAATCCGGGAGGGGACAGGAAACTGTTCTCTCTCTTTTCTTGTTTTTTTTCCGTTCCTGTGTTATAATGAAACAAAAATTCCCACAGGAGAACTTCATTATGCCCTGTATCCAGACCCATTCCGTCCGTCTCACGGGGACCTATCCCGGCGGAACGATTGTCCTTCGTCCCGCGTCGGACGACGATATTTCCCTGCTGTGTGAGCTGAACAGTGACCCGCGTACGCTCGAGTGGTCGGACAGCGGTGCGGACCCGTATGACGAACAGACCGTCCGCGATATCTGGGGCTATGTCTCGCCGAATGCACTGTGTTTTATTATTGAAGCGGACGGTATTCCCATCGGGGACTGCTGGCTGCAGAAAATGAACCTCCCGGACGTGACCGCGAAATATCCTGCGGGAACAGATATCCGCCGCATCGACCTGTCCATCGGAAAGGTAGAGTTTTGGAACCGCGGTATCGGGACGGAGGTAATCCGTCTGCTGACGGACTACGCTTTCCGGAAGGATTCAGCGGATGTTCTGCACTGTATGTGCGATATTGCCAACGTCCGCAGCAACCGTATCTGGCAGAAAAACGGGTTCCGTCTTGCGCGGTCGGAACCGGGTGAGGAGTACGAACAGCATTATGTTCTGCGGCGGGAGGAATATCTGCACCGCGGAAACGGCTGAACGCCCCTTGCAAAATTCTGTATCCTATGTTACAATCGGATAAAAACACAGGAGGTTTTAGCCAATGGCAACCGACATGGAACTTGCGGGCGGCAATCTGTTCATGATGTGTGTCCGACCGGACGAAACGGCGTTCACGGACATCCCCGAAGGGTATCACATCCGTACCTGCCGTCCCGATGAGATTGAACTTTGGAAGACCATCCATTTCGACGACGAGATCACGGCCGGGGAACAGAAGCCGTACATGGATCTGTATTTCAAGACTGTTTATGAACCGGAAGGGGATGAATTTCAGAATCGCTGTCTCTTTCTCTGCGGCGCGGACGATGTCCCCGTCGGCACCTGTTTCGCATGGAGAGCATACGGACGGATCACGACAATCCACTGGTACAAGATCCGGAAGGACTGCGAGGACAGGGGACTCGGCCGTGCGCTGCTGTCTTACGTCATGCGGTCGGTCGCGGCGGAGGATTACCCCGTATTTCTGCACACGCATCCGGGATGCTTCCGCGCGATCAAACTGTACACGGATTTCGGGTTTTCCCTGCTGACGGACGCCGGAGTCGGATACCGCACCAACGATCTCGAAGCGAGTCTGCCGTATCTGCGGCGGATGATGCCGGAAGCCGTATACGGTGCGCTGACGTTTGCTTCCGCACCGGACGAACTGCTCGATGCGGCGAGAACCTCCGAATTCAGTCATTTCTGAGAAAAAGAAAGGGAAGAGCATGAACATCCGATTTGCAAGAGACGCGTGGACGGCGGACGAACTGCCGTACGCCTATTCCTATCGTTTTACCGACCGTCCGGTCTTCACCCAGTTTGACGACCACATCGAAAACAAAGCCGATCCGAACGGCCCCGGCGGCTACGAATACATCTCCGTCCTGAGCCGGAAGCAGTACGCGCCCGGAACACGCGTCACCACCCACGTTTCCTTTGAAGGGGACGGTGCGCCGCTGATCGTGCTGGCGGACAAAATGTACGCCGATCCGGATGGTACCCTGCGGTTCGGGGAATACCTCGAAGTTGTGCTGTACAAAAACGGCGTCAACGTCTGGCGGATGTGGTACCGCAGCGGCAGGGTGACGTGGAAAAAGCTCATGGGCGTTCAGTTCCCTGTAATGACGGGAGAACTTCACACGCTGACCGTCGAAACGGGCGAAGAAGGTCTGCAGATCGACGCGGACGGCCGGAAAATGAGCGTGTACATCCCCGATATGTACAACTCCTTTCACGCCGGAATCAATGCCTGCGAGGGAATCAACCGGTTCTACGACATGACCGTCGAGGGAACGGCAATGGAAACGGTGTGAAGTACCCGGAAAACAGAAAGGACAGGATTGTTGAGAAAATCCTGTCCTTGTGTTTATTTATTTGGTTCTTTCGGTTTCGTCTCTTCATTGAACCGGATCCGCGGCATATTCCAGAGGTATTTGCGGGCGAAAAAGCGCAGCAGCATGGTAGCCGCACATCCGGCGAGCATGGCGATGATGCGTCCGGAAACGTCCCACAGAGCAATGCAGACGATGCTTCCTGCGATACACGCACTGGCATAGATATGCTTGACGAAAATATAGGGCATATTCTGCGCCATGATATCGCGGAGCAGACCTCCCCCGACCCCGGTAACCACGCCGGAGAAGAGGAGAACAAGAATATTGGATGTTCCGGATTCGTAACCGACCGCAACGCCGACGACGGTATAGATCGCAAGACCGACCGTGTCAACCCAGAACATCACTTCATCGGTGAATTTTGTGCCGTGAACGCCTTCTTTTCCGGCTGTTTTCCTGTAATAATGGTACTCAATTATGAAAGTGAGCAGAGCGGTGATTGCCGCTGTGATGGCATAGGCCGGACGGTTGAAGCTCTTCGGCGGATGAAAACCGAGAACAAAGTCGCGGATGATACCGCCGCCCACGGAGGTTGTGACGCCCAGCATAATAACGCCGAACAAATCCATTCCTTTTTTGATCCCGACCATAGCACCGGAAATACCGAAAACCGTGATACTTATAATTTCTATGATATAAACGAATGTATCGAAGTAATCCATATGTACAATTGCACATCCTTTTATAAAGTCTGCGGAAACATTTCTGTAATTGTAACATTTCGGAGAGGGGTTGTCAATATGTCCGCCGGGGAATTCAAAAATAAAAATGAAAAGGGCGTCTGACCTTTCGATCAAACGCCTTGTTTTCAAGCTAATACCCAGATTCGAACTGGGGACCTCATCCTTACCAAGGATGTGCTCTACCAACTGAGCCATATTAGCATTGGCGGTTCCTGACGGTTTGCCGCTCAACGTATTATATTATATCAGAACCGCCCTGTTTTGTCAAGAACTTTTTGAAAAATATTTTTCTTTTTTTCGTTTTTTCACGTGTCACTGGAGGATTTTTCCGACTTCCTGTTCAATGTAGCCGTTTACTTCATTCATAGGGATTCCCGCGACGTATGCGATCTCCTCGTGCAGCATCCGTTCTGCGTCGTGGAAGAGCTTTTCGTCGGAAATGTGCAGACGTTTTTTCTTCTGGCGGAGCGTTTCACTGCGGCTGTGGAGGGAACGGAGGACGGCAAGTACCTTCTCCGGTTCCGCCGACTGCAGGATTTCGCTGTAGACCGCGCGGCGCTGGTTGTTGTCTTCGATCCAGTCCGGTTCCTCTTCCGTCATCCGGCGGAAGAGAAGAGTCATCTGTTCCTCCGTCATGATCGGGCGTATCCGTCCGCACAGCGTCGGGTTGCCGAGCGGGACAAAAATGGTGGACGATGTGTTGTACACCGGACGAAGGATGTAGTAATCGTCCGGATCGGCGTTGAAGCTGAGCTGCTCAATGGCCGAGATCCGGCAGACGCCGTTGGTTCCGTAAAATACCGTGTCGTTGATCTGATACTTCTTCATAATACAATACCCATCTCCGGAAAGATCCGGTCTTAGAATCCGATATTCCCTACATTATAATAATACCACAAATGGTGTGTAAAAAGCAAACGGCAATCTTGCCCAAACTTTTCGCAAAAAGCGGAAATACGGAGAAGGGATTTTGTCCGACATGCCTAAAAAAACGACGAAACGTCCGGCAGAATCAACAAAAA
>JBGVOJ010000665.1:0-7055 GCA_045126415.1 Eubacteriales bacterium
ACCAACTGCATCCTCCCGCTCGGCGGTTACACATGGGTACTGTTCCCATGGCTCGGAACGCGCAGCTTCCGCACACTCCGACGGTATCTTGTCCGCAACGCCGGACGGTTCAAGCTGACCGGCATGGAATTCGAAGGCTGCTATTACATGACGTTCAAGCTCGAAGGCGGACGCGGTGACGAGATGATGCGCGAAATCATGCAGAAAATCGCCAATGACGGCATCGACCTCGACGCCCTCATCAGCCCGAGCGAAGCACCGGTCTTTGACAAATACGACGAATACATTCCGTCGGAGCTGCTGCGCAAAGCCTACCGCGAAGACAAGCTCCGCGCGGACGAAATTGAAGAAAGAGCCGCCGGGAATCTTATGTGATTCCCGCATTCCCCTATACCGGAGGTGAAACAAAACCATGCCTAACTTTATCTCTGTGCGCGGCGCACGGATGAACAACCTCAAAAATATCGACGTCGACGTTCCGCGTGACAAGCTCGTCGTGCTGACGGGTCTGTCCGGCTCGGGTAAATCCTCGCTCGCGTTCGACACCATCTATTCCGAAGGACACCGCCGCTTTGTCGAATCGCTGTCCTCCTACGCACGTATGTTTCTCGGACAGCTCGACAAACCCGACGTGGACTCCATTGAAGGGCTGTCCCCCGCGATTTCCATCGACCAGAAAACGACCTCCAAAAACCCGCGTTCCACCGTCGGCACCGTCACGGAAATCTACGACTACCTCCGTCTGCTGTACGCCCGCCTCGGCGTGCCGCACTGTCCGGTCTGCGGACGCGAAATCCGCCAGACCTCGACCGACGTGATCATTGACAAAATTCTGGCGTTTCCCGAAGGAACGCGGTTCATGATCCTTTCCCCCGTTGTGCGCGGCAAGAAGGGACGTCACGAAAAAGTCCTCGCCGACGCGAAGAAAAACGGCTATGTCCGCGTCCGCATCGACGGCATCATCTACGACCTGTCCGAAGATATCGAGCTGGACAAGAATCTCCGTCACTCCATCGAACTCGTGATCGACCGTCTCGTCATGAAGGACGGCATCCGCGGACGTCTCACCGACTCCGTCGAATGTGCGCTGCGCGAATCCGAAGGCTCCATCATCTGCGCAACCGTGGCAGGCCGGAATTCCGACGAAAAACCCGAAGAAACCGAATTTTCAACCAATTACGCCTGCCCCGAACACGGCATCAGCTTCGGCGAACTTGAACCGCGTATGTTCTCGTTCAACAACCCCTTCGGCGCGTGTCCGACCTGTACGGGTCTGGGCGTTCTCCGCGCGGTCGATCCGGAAAAGATCATTCTCGACAAAAATCTCACCCTGCGCGAGGGCGCCATCGTCGTCAACGGCTTCAAGTCCCTGAGCGAGGACAGCTGGAACGGCCCGCTGATCGCCGCTGCCATCGAAAAATACGGCGCGAACCTCGATATGCCGATCAAGGATTTTCCGAAGGCGGCGTACGACGTTCTCATGCACGGTCTGCCGGAAAAGCTGACCGTCACCCGCTGGTTCGGCGAACGGAGCCAGACGCAGACCATCCAGTTCGACGGCATCCTCCGCATGATCGGCAACCGCAGTGACCCGAACGCGTGGGATCCCGAATATTACGAACAGTTCCTGACCGACACCGTCTGTCCGGACTGCGGCGGCGCAAAGCTGAAAAAGGACGCGCTCGGCGTCACGGTCGGCGGCAAGAACATCCACGAATTCTGCGCAATGTCCGTCGCGGAATCGCTCGAATTCACGAAATCCCTGCAGTTCACCGAAACGGAAATGCAGATCGCACGCGAAATCATCAAGGAACTGAAAAGCCGTCTCGGATTCCTCGTGAGCGTCGGGCTTGATTACCTCACCCTCACCCGGAAATCCGCGACCCTCTCCGGCGGCGAGGCACAGCGTATCCGTCTCGCGACGCAGATCGGTTCATCTCTCGCAGGGGTACTGTACATCCTCGATGAACCGTCCATCGGTCTGCATCAGCGGGACAACAGCAAACTCATAGGTACGCTCAAGCATCTGCGCGACCTCGGAAACTCCGTCATCGTGGTCGAACACGACGAGGAAACCATGACGGCGGCGGACTACATCATCGACATCGGCCCCGCAGCGGGTGTTCACGGCGGCGAAGTCGTCGCGTGCGGCACACCGGAGGAAGTCGCGGCGTGTACGAACTCCGTCACCGGCGATTTTCTCTCCGGGCGCCGGAAAATCAAAGTCCCCGAAACCAGACGTGCCGGCAACGGCAATTTTCTGACCGTCGTCGGCGCACGCGAAAACAACCTCAAAAATATCACGGTCGATTTCCCGCTCGGCTGCTTCGTCTGCGTGACGGGCGTGTCGGGTTCGGGCAAATCCTCCCTTGTCAACGCCGTTCTCTACCGGACGCTGGCGCGTCAGCTCATGCGCGCGGTCACCTATCCGGGCGCACACGACGAAATCCGGGGGATCGAATACCTCGACAAAATCATCGCGATCGACCAGTCCCCCATCGGACGCACGCCGCGTTCGAATCCCGCGACGTACACGGGACTGTTCAACGACATCCGCGACCTGTACGCGAAGACTCCCGGCGCGAAAATGCGCGGCTACAAGAGCGGACGATTCTCGTTCAACGTCAAGGGCGGACGGTGCGAAGCCTGCGAAGGCGACGGTGTGAAGAAGATCGAGATGCACTTCCTTCCGGACGTGTATGTCACCTGCGACGTCTGCCACGGCAAGCGGTATAACCGCGAAACCCTCGAGGTCAAATACAAGGACAAGAGCATCGCGGATGTTCTCGAAATGACGGCGGCGGAAGGGGTGGAATTCTTCCGCGACATCCCGAAAATCGGCAGCCGGCTGCAGTGCCTGTGCGACGTCGGGCTGGGATATGTCAAAATCGGGCAGTCCTCGACGACGCTGTCCGGCGGCGAAGCGCAGCGCGTGAAGCTGGCGACGGAACTGTCGCGCCGTTCGACGGGCAAGACAATCTACATCCTCGACGAACCGACGACGGGGCTGCACTCCGCAGACGCGGAACGTCTGATCGCGATCCTGCAGCAGCTTGTGGATTCCGGCAACACGGTCGTGGTGATCGAACACAACCTCGACGTCATCAAATCGGCGGACTACATCATCGACATGGGTCCCGAAGGCGGTGACGGCGGCGGCACGGTCATCGCGAAGGGTACGCCCGAGGAAGTCGCGATGTGTGAACCGTCGTACACCGGGCAGTATCTGAAGGAAAAACTGGGATTATGATAAAAAATACGCGTATTCCGTGAGAGTACGCGTATTTTTTGGCTCTTTCTTAACGCAAGATTAATTCCGGATTAAAAATTCTCCTTTTCCATTGATAAAACGTCCGTTCCATGGTAAAATATTCCCATAACCAAGAAAATTTCATGAAAGGCGGACTTCTGTCCATGAAAAAATCCACCCGTGCCGCCGCGATTCTGGCGTATATTCTCGCCGTGATCCTCTTCGTCGGCATCGTCTATTACGTCACGCTGCCGCCGATTTCGATCTACTCCGGCGCGTTCTGGACGTTCTTCTTCTTCCTCGACGCCGTGATTTTTCTCTCCTTCCTCGTCATCGGGACGATCTCCGGCAAACTGTTCGGCACATTCATGCGCCTGCCGTCCGGCCACATCGACATCCAGTCGGGTGTGCTGAAACGGATGGGATTTGTGAAGGTGCAGGCAGTACTGACCCTGCTTGTTGTCGCGTTCCTCTTCCTCGGCTCGCTCGTCTCCTCGGAAATGTTCCGCGCGAAGACCTACAGTTCCCTCATCACCGTGGAAGACAGCGATTTCGCCGCGGACATCATCGAAACCGAATACGTTTCCGATATCGCGCTGATGGACTCCGGCTCCGCACGCATCATCGGTGCGCGCACGCTCGGTACCCTTTCCGACCTCGTTTCGCAGTACAACGTCGCGTCGACCTACACGCAGATCGCGATGATAGAACCCGACGGCACGACCGCACCCTACAAAGTTGCCCCGCTCGAATACGCTTCCTTCTTCAAGTGGCTGACCAACAGCAAATCCGGGATCCCCGGCTACGTCAAGGTTGACCCCGTCCGCTTTGATGCGGAATTCGTCCGTCTGCAGGGCGACTATATCAAATATTCTGACTCCGCCTACTTTGGCAAGGACCTGATGCGCGCGCTCCGGTTCGCGTATCCGACCGCCGTGTTCGGCTCCGTTTACTTCGAAGTGGACGACGAAGGACATCCCTACTGGATCGCGGCCGTCATGAAGCCGAATGCCGGACTGTTCGGCGCGTTTGACGTCGAATCCGTCGTCACGCTCGACGCCTGCACCGGCGAAACCGCGCAGTATGTTCCCGCCGAATCCCCCGAATGGATCGACATCGTCTACTCCGGCAATCTCATCTGTCAGAAGTACGACTGGTACGGCATGCTCCGCGGCGGCTACATCAACTCCGCGTTCTCCCAGACCGACTGCGTCGTCACCACGGACGATTTCGGCTACAAGATCATCGGCAACGACGTCTACATCTTCACCGGGGTGACCTCCACCTCCAACGACGAAGCGAACATCGGCTTCATTCTCGCGAACTCCCGCACCGGCGCGTACAAATTCTACTCCGTCCCGGGTGCCGAGGAATACAGCGCGATGTCCGCGGCGGAAGGTGCTGTCCAGCAGTACCGTTATCAGGCATCCTTCCCGATCCTCATCAACGTAGACGGCGAAGCAACCTACATCATGGTGCTGAAGGACGCGTCCGGCATCGTGAAGATGTACTCGATGGTCAACGTACGCAACTACAACATCGTCGTGACCAGCGAAACGCAGGAGGAAGTCTTCCAGAAGTACAAGGCGGCTCTCGCCCAGAGCACCGGTAATCTTTCGCCCAACGAACTCACCGAAGCCTCCGTCACCGTGGACGAAATCGTTTATATCACGCAGGGTGGCGAAACCACCGTTTATATCAAGTCCTCCGGCAAGGTCTACCGTCTCGCTTTCCATGAAGATATCCTCTTCGTGAACGAAGGAGACACGGTCACGGTATGGTACGGTGCCGACACGGACGGTGTCATTCCGGTCGTAAAATTCGAACGGTAACAAATATCGACAAAATTAGCTCTGATGGCTGATTTATGAATTTTATAAGTTAAAACTATGAATCAAAAATCACAGAACCATTGACAAACGACGGATCATGTGCTACAATAAGTACGTAACGAAAGAACAACGGAGAAACAGAAAATGGAAGAAATCCTGCTTGCCCCGGCCACGTTCGACATCGCCGTACTTATTGTAGTACTGATCATCGTCACCGGTGTCCTGACCCTTCTTGCAAAATACAAACGATAAAAACCGCACGGAAGTGATCCGTACGGTTTTTTTGTTGTTATAGAGGGATGTTTTGCGGGGAGGAAACTTTTTAAAAAAAGTTTCCTCCCTGCACCCCACCTTCAAAAACTTTTCGACGAAAAAGAGAGACAAAATTTGTGCAGATTTGAAGTTGCAAAACTGCTGTAAGCTGTACAGCCGGTTTGTTGCTTCAAATCTGCACTGTCTTTGTTTTTTCCTTCTGTTTGAAAGTTTTTGAGGATGGGTTTGGGAAGGAACTTTTTTCAAAAAGTTTCTTCCCAACGATACCCCTGCCACGTCCCTCTGCGGTACAGTTCCTTGTCAATCTCGTTGGCTACCTCCGTCTTGCGGCGGCTCCACCGGGGAGCGAGAAGGTCGTCCGCCATGCCGTCGCCCGTAACTCGTCCGATGATCGTGTCGGCGGGAAGCATCTCCAGCTGATCGCACGTCACCGCGACGTATTCCTCACGGGTCATCGGTTCGTACTGTCCGCTCTGATACAGCGCCGCCAGCTCCGTTTCGCTGAGGACGTGCGCGAGGTGGATTTTCACCATGTCCGGATGCAGCGCGGCGACATCCCGCACCGTCTGCCGCATGTCGTCCGCCGTCTCGCCGGGAAGACCGTTGATCAGGTGAACGCCGATCGTGAACCGGCGGAACGAGGGATATTTTTCATCTGTCTGACCATCGGGAAATTCTGCATTCACGGCGTCCGCGATCCTCTGCAGACGGGTGTAGCCGTCCACGAACTCCGCGTATGTATGGCAGCGGTTGATGCGTTCCGCCGTATCGTCGTTTGTCGTCTGCAGACCAAGCTCCACCATCAGCGGGATCTTCCGCGCCGTATCCGCGAGAATTCCGAGAATTTCATCGGACAGGCAGTCCGCACGGGTCGCGATATCGAGCATGACCGCACCGTCCATTGCTGCCGCACGGTCGTAAAATCCGCGCAGGACCGCCGGATCACCGTAGGTATTCGTATTCGACTGCAGGTACGGGATAAACCCGACCGGTGTCCACTTCCGGCAGGCGACCGCCACACCGGTGCGCCACTGTTCGTCCAGCGTGTCGCCGACCGCGCTGCGGCTGCCGGATTTGCAGTAGATACAGCCGCCGTGTCCGCGTGAGCCGTCGAGGTTCGGGCAGGTGCAGCCGATGTCGAGGGAGACTTTCGCCGTCTTGCCGCCGAAGCGGGCCTTCATGTACCAGTCGTAGGTCATATACCGCTTGTTGGAATCGCTGTAGCGATAGGGGTTCGTGTCTTTCTGTGCCATGAGCTTCCGTCCTTTTTTCTTTGTTTTTCCGTTATATATATTATACATCAAAAAATATGAAAATAATATAATAACGAATTCAAAATTTTTACGATTAGATATTGTTTTTTTACACAAAATATCATATAATATATGGGTACGGAAGAATATTATGCAAGTTCAAAAATCCATACTTTCATTTATTCCCGTAAATTCCTGCAGAAATCCGCATTTTTTGAATAATGACGTTCCGGAAAATGCAAAAATATAGAATAAAAACAACAGGACAACCTGCGAAAGAGAGCAAAAATTATGCTGCGACTGCAAAATGTCACCTTCACCGTTCCGCAGAATGAAAAAGGCGGTAAAAATACAATCCTCGACGACGTCACCCTCGATATCGAAGACGGCAGCTACGTCGTTGTGACCGGTCCGAACGGCGGCGGCAAGACCACCCTCGCAAAAGTA
>JBGVOJ010000666.1:0-2052 GCA_045126415.1 Eubacteriales bacterium
ATGAATTCAGCGTGAAGGACGCCGTTCCAGAGGTCGCAGGTGGATTTTGCGGTTTCCAGTACACTTTCGGGAAGTGCGGAACCGTCGGGATTTACGAAACACAGGCGGCTCAGGCTGAACGAATGCGGATTGTCAAACATATAGCGTGCAGCGGTTTTTTTGTCTTCAGGGACGAGGTCACGTCCCTGCCCGGTGAGACGGCCGGTCATGTAACTGCCGGTTTCGGGAAGGTCGTCAGCGGTGACGCCGTCGGGCAGCGGGAATTCGTGCCATGCCCAGTGTGCCATGGTATTTCCGCCGAAGGTCTGCAGACCGGTGCGGTCGGTGTTGAAGCAGAATTCGCCGTTGCCCATGGGGATGACGAGATTGCCGCCGGTTAAGGTGATGTTGTGGCGGCCGACGAGAGATTTGCGGTCGATAGATGTGTTCATGTGGGTCTCCTTAATCTTTGGTTATATGGACAGTCACGCGGAGACGATGGACTTCTTTCTTCTCCGTGTCGAAATAAACGTGGTACTGCTGCGGCATGGTGACATGGTATTCTTCCGGCTCTCCTTCGTTGAGGTCAACGTCATACCGGTCAGTGATTGTGCGGGAGATGAACTGTCCGGTATCGGGTATAACAGTCATTTCACAGCCGTTCCGGTTGACACGGAAACCATTTTCCCATGCTTCCGGTTCAGAAAGGGTATGGAGGGCATAAGTAACCGTCACCGGATCGTCGGCGGTGATTTCGTCCTCGATGACGGCGGTATGTCCGTCGATCACGTAAAACGTGCGGATCCAACGGTTCAGCATGGGATAGGATGCTGACAGGTCAAGGACGGCGGTGCGGTGTCCGTTTTGGTCGATGCCGCAGGAGAGAATTTCGCCGGTATGACGGAAATTGCGGTAATCCTGTCCGATGCCGTCGATAAGGAGAGCGTTGTGCGCCTTTGTGGTATTGAGCCAGTTCATGTGATGCGCGGAACCGTACTGACGTCCGAAGTAGCCGGACGGTGTCAGGAGTGCCGTACCGCCGCAGAACAGTGCGAAACTGCCGTTGTCCGGATGCCGGTGGCTGCCGGGGCCGAATTTGCTGGCGCGTGCCATGAGGTGAAGATCATCCTCCGGTGAGGTATGATCGCTGTGCAGGCTGATGAATCCGGCATCCGCAAACGCATCAGCGTCGGTGACAGGTTCGGTACGGCTGTCCGCGGACGGAAAGACCGGTGCCGATAAAATCGGGAGGAAAACATCAAGCAGGTGCAGCTTGAACAGTTCCGGTGAAGCAAGACGGCGGTCACAGGCGAGAGCTTCCGGTAATCCGGAGACCTGTGCATAGATGTGGAACGGATTCTGCGCGAAGAAACCGGGCCATTCGGGAGAATCCGGCGTACACCAGTAGCCGTCGCCGAACGGGTGGATTTCGTAATGCGGTTGTGCAAAATGCAGGAGATATCGAGCGAAATTCCGGTAGAACGGACGGTCGAGGTAGTTGTGACCGGAATACCGCGCGACGGCGGAGAAAAACGGGAGATACCATTTGGTATAGCTGGTGGAGTAGAATGTCCCTTCCGCCCAGCTTCCGTCCGCACCGCCGAAATACGGGAACACACCGTTGTAAATGGAGAGAGCACGGTTCAGCCAGTTCCGCAGGATGGATTCGGGAATGATCCCGCATCCCCACAGAGACAGTGCCGCTTCGCCGAGGTAGGCGGGCAGACGTCCGGCATGGGAGGAGCCGGGGTTGTGACTGTAATTGAGTGAGGACAGGCGGCGTTCGCATTGTTCTGCATACAGCGCAACGGTCTCTCCGGCATAACGGCGTTCTTTTTCCGTCATCAGAGGATACAGCAGGTCGAACACTGCCGGGAAACAGCGCGCGCAGCTCAGACCGACTTCGTCTCCCCACGGTCCGCAGAGCGAACAGGGACCGGACGGGTTCCAGTCACAGAGGTGCAGGAACAGTTTTTTCGCAAACGCACCGGCTTTTTCGTCGTTCAAAAGGTGATAGCCGAGTGCACATGCGACCAGATTGCGGTCACAGAAATCGCGGAATCGTCCGAAATA
>JBGVOJ010000667.1:0-16613 GCA_045126415.1 Eubacteriales bacterium
CCAGCGGCCTTCCGCGATGTAGCCCTTGAGCTTTTCGTAGAGGTCGGGATAATATTCTTTTGCGAGCTTGTAGCGGAATGCGCCTTCGAAGTTCATGCGGTAGTGCGGATACTTTTCAAAGAGAGCAAAATTGCGTTCCAGCGTGCTCTTCACACAGTCACGGATGGTGTCCTGAATGGTCCAGTTCCACTGGGTATCCAGATGGGCATTGGCGACGGTGTAAAGCTTTTTCTTCTTTTCGGGTGTCGTCATAAAGATTCTCCTATATGTAAATTTTTAAAATAAATCGACAGTCTTTTATTATTGTACCGTATTATGCAAAAAAAGTCAAGCCGTTTCGTGCATATCGTTCATTTTGTCAGCTTGTCCAGCAGAGCCGTACAGCCTTCCTCGATATCGCGGTAGGCGATATCAAACCGGTCGCTGTACCACGGATCCGCCACATCGCCCGGACGGTTCGTGTAATCCATCAGCTTGTGAATCTTCCCTTCCGGATCACCTCCGAGCATCCGGTGCATATTGCGGATGTTCGCGCTGTCCATGCCAACAAGCAGGTCGTACTTCGCGTAGTCGCTTTTCTGAAGCTGAACGGCATGCTTTCCGGCGGCGGAAATGCCGTACTTTGCCAGCTCGCGTGCCGCCGGAGGATAGACGGGATTACCGCGGCCGTTGTAGATTTCCTCCGTACTCGTCGCGGCGGAAGCGACCGTAAAGCCGTCCGAAAGTCCGCGCTTTTCCAGCATATCTTTAAAAATGAACTCCGCCATCGGACTGCGGCAGATGTTGCCGTGGCAGACAAACAGGATTTTTATCATAGATGAACTCCCTCTGTATACACTTACAGGGACACGGCAGCCGTGTCCCTGTGAAACATGATATCATAAAAATACGGAAATTACAACTCCCGTTTCCGGTAAAAAACGATCGACAGATACCATGACAGCGCGTACAATCCCACACCGGCCGCCGCAAGAAGCACCAGAACCAGATTCGGCTGTATCTCCGTCCGGAACGGTTCCCGGAACAGGCCGGTCATCAGAACGCTGACACCGCAGATCAGCCCGATCATCACATAATACGCGGCGCGTCCACGTTCCACGCCCAGCCGGAAAATAAACGGCAGCGTGACCGAAGATGTAACGGTCGCTGCGATCAGCAGAAGCAGCATGATCACAAGAATATCCTTCCCGTGAAAGCGGCCGTCCATCCCCATCCGGATTCCCTGAGCGATCCCCGTCAGAAGCAGCATTGCCGTCTGTGCGGACAGTCCGATCAGATACTTGGCGGAAACGATCTGCCCTCCGGTGTACGGCAGCGTTCCGCTGTACTGCATCCAGCGGCTCCGTTCATCATAAGCGAGAAGATTCACCGGGATCATACCGCAGAGCAGACAGGGATAGAAGACAAAAAACATATTGCTTGTATCCATAAGCGAAAGAAAGAGAAAACCGATCATGAGAACCAGATAGGACCGGCAGTATTTCCGCATCATGTACCAGTCTTTGAGCAGAAGTCCCTTCATATTACCGCGCCTCCTTTACCATAAATACAAACAGTTCCTCGATGCTGATGGGGCTGACGGAAATCCCGTCCGGAACCGCGCTTCTCCGTACCATCGCTTCCGCGCCGTAAGGATTTTCCTTTGCATACCGGACGGCATCCGCCGGAAGATTCCGCAGTTCCTCCGCCGTACAGTGGATCAGACCGTATTCTTCGAGCAGACGATCCTTTTCTTCACAGAGCATCAGCTTTCCTTTGTGCAGGAACGCCACATAGTCGCACAGCTTTTCGAGATCGCTGACAATGTGGGACGAAATCAGAACGGAATGGTTCTCGTCCCGCGTGAAATCGCTGAACATTTCCACCACTTCATCCCGCACCACCGGATCCAGTCCCGATGTCGCCTCGTCGAGGATCAGCAGACGGCTGTTGTGGGACATCGCAACGGCAATCGCCAGCTTCATTTTCATGCCGCGCGAGAAGTCCCTGAACGGCTTTTTGTCCGGCAGTCCCAGTTTATTTATCAGGCGGGAATACTCCGCTTCGTCCCAGTTCCGGAACGTGTGCTTCATCACCCGTCCGACCTGCGTGACCGTCAGACATTCGGGAATCCCCGCCTCGTCCAGCACCACGCCGATCTCCTCTTTGATAAGTTCGATATTTTTTTCGTTATCCTGTCCGAGAATCGTGACCGTACCGCTGTCTTTACGGATCATGTCGAGAATGAGCTTGATCGTCGTACTCTTTCCTGCGGCGTTTTCGCCGATCAGCCCCAGAATACAGCCGCCGGGAAGCGTCAGATTCAGGTTGTCCAGCGTGAAGCCGGGGTAGGATTTGGTCAGATTTTTGATTTCCAGTGCGTTCATCGCAGTTCCTCCAGACTGAAATTCATCATTTCCAAAATTTCTTCTCTGCTCAGATTGCAGGATGCGGCGAGCCGGACGATTTCTTCCATGTGTCCTTCGATCTTTTTCAGATTTTCTTCCCGCAGCAGTTCCACGTTTTTCGGTGCCACATAGCAGCCCTTGCCGGGGAGAGTGTAGATGAAACCGTCCTTTTCCAGCTCCTCGTACGCACGTTTGGTAGTAATAAAGCTGATGCGGAGATCCTTCGCCAGTCCGCGGATGGAAGGCAGCATTTCGTTTTCCTTCAGGCTTCCGCCGATGATCTGATTTTTGATCTGAGAATAAATCTGTTCATAAATCGGTACGCCGCTCTTGTTGTCGATCAGTATATGCACGTCATCACCTCTGTCAATACTGTATATACTGATTATATACGGATATAACGGATATGTCAATAGGATTTCCGAAAAATCGAAAAGAATTCCCCTTGAATTCCGCCGGAAAATCAAATATAATAGAAATATACATCCATACATCCGCTGCAAGGAGAGCCCACCATGAATCCCATCCGTCCCGCCGGAGAATCCGACGTTTCCCGCATCGCCGAAATTCTCGTATTCAACAACCGCCTCAATTTCTATCCCATTTTTCAAAACGACGACTATTCCTTCGGGGAGCTGCAGGTCGTCCCGATTGCGGAAAAATACCGTACGAATTCCGAACTCCTGCACCGTACGTTCGTCTATGATGACGGCGTGGTGCGCGGAATGATCGTCATCGACGGAACGGAAATCTCCAAACTTTTCGTCGATCCCTGCTTCCAGAACCGCGGCATCGGTGCGGCTCTGCTGGAATACGCCGTGGAGGTTCATCACACGGACGTTTTATGGGCACTGGAGAAAAACGTGCGCGGCATCCGGTTTTACGAGCGTCACGGCTTCCATGTGACCGATGAAAAAATCTTCGAAGAAGGAACCACGGAATATCTCGTCCGCCTGCGGCGGAATTCCGGTGTTCAGCCATAAAACATAAACTAATTTATAAAAATTCATCAAACGGAGGTATCCTTATGAAAATCCGATGGCTCGGTCAGGGCGGATTTCTCGTCCGCGACAACGCGGAAACCACCGAAGTCCTCGTTGACCCCTATCTTTCCGATGCCGTGAACCGCAATGGCTCCTGCCCCAGACAGCGTCCCGTCCCGATTGCGCCCGCCGACGTGAAGAGTGACGCGGTCATCTGCACGCACGACCATCTCGACCACCTCGACACCGGCGCGGTTCCCGCTATGCCCGCAGATACGTTCTTCATCGCTACATACGAAGGCTGTGACACGCTTGAAAAACTCGGCCGTCACAATCACCGCGCCGTCCGCGCAGGTGACGAGCTGACCGTCGGCGGCATCGGTGTGCAGATTGTGTACGCCAACCACACCTGCGAGGCGTTCGGCGTGATTCTCTCCTGCGACGGCGTCCGTCTCTACATCAGCGGCGACACCCTGTACGACGAAAAGCTGTTTGACATCGCGCAGTACACCCCCGACATCACCTGCATCTGTATCAACGGACGCCTGGGCAACATGAACGTCGGCGAAGCGGTTGTGACAGCGAAGAAAATCGGCGCACGGCTGAACATTCCGGATCACTACGACATGTTCGCAAGCAATTCGGAAGATCCGTCGAAATTCACGTGTGAATTCCCCGAAGACGCCGTTTTTCTGCCGGAATTCGACCGTCAGTACGACATTCTTGTGGAAAACTCCAAAATTATTCTGCAGTAAATCGGCACCGCCGGACGGTCACGAACGACTGTCCGGCGGTTTTCTTGGTGATTTTTGCGAAAATTTTCCGTGAATCTCTTGTAATTTTCATCATTATCCCATATAATTAAAGTAATCCGGCGGAGGTACGACCGCATGACTCCGCTGAAATTTTCAAAAAACGAAAGGAAACTCCCCATGCCGAACTTAAAAACCGCCATCGCCTCCTACTCGTTCCACGGACTTCTCGGAGAAGGCAAGTGCGACGTGTTCAACTACCTGAACCTGCTCCGCTACCGCTACGGTGTCGATTATGCCGACATCTGGACCGGATTCCTTCCGACCCTCGACGATGACTTCATCGGAAAAGTCCGCGCCGAGCTCGACCGCAAGAATCTCACCCTCGCAAACCTCTGCGTGGACGGCCCGCACGTCTGGGTGGACACCGCAGAAGGCCGCGACGCACACAAACAGCAGATGCTTGAGTACATCAAAGCCGCATCCAAGCTCGGTGCAAAAACCATCCGCATCGACTTCGGCGGTACGGAAGGCCACACGATGCCCGAAGAAGCATTCGAATACATCGTGAACACCTACCGCGAATACTGTGCGGTCTGCTATGACCTCGGTATGAAGATCGGCCCGGAAAACCACTGGGGCTGGGACCGTGTGCCGGAATACCTCGAAAAGGTGAAGAACGCCGTGGACAGTCCCGCATACGGACACCTGTACCACTTCCGCAACTTCTATGACGACGTGGAACGCGGCGAGGAACTCGCGATTTCCTATGCGATGCACACCCACATCCACGCAAACTCCATGCCGTACGCGAAGGACGTCATCCGCCGTCTCGCGAACGCGGGCTACGAAGGTGCGTACAGCGCGGAACACCACTCCGGCGCGCTCGAATGCGAACGTGTGGAATGGCAGATTGCCACCGTCCGCGGACTCATCGCCGAACTGAACGCGGAAGGCTGGGACGAGACCGCAAAGCCGTCCTATTTCAACGGAATTTACGAATAATCAACGACCGCAGTACACAGAAAGGAGACGTATAATGGATAAAATCAGAATCGCCGTGATCGGAAACGGAATCATCGGGGAATCGCACATCAGCGGATACCAGAGCATTCCCGAAGCTGAAGTCGTCGCCATCTGCGACATCAACGAAGAACGTCTGAATTACATCGGGGACAGATACGGCATCAAACGCCGTTTCACCCACATCGGCAAGCTGCTGCAGGAACCGGACATCGACGCCGTGGACGTCTGCCTGCACAACAATATGCACGCGCCTGTGTCCATCGCCGTCATGCAGTCCGGACGCCACTGCTACTGCGAAAAGCCGATGGCAGGTACCTTCGCGGACGCGAAGCGGATGTATCAGGTCATGGAAGAAACGGGCAAAAAACTGCACATCCAGCTCAGCTTCCTCTATTCGCTCGAAACGAAGTGCGCGAAAAAGTTCATTGACGCAGGCGACCTCGGGCACATCTACCATATGCGTTCCTATGGCTTCCGGCGCCGCGGCAGACCGTTTGTCGACGGCTACGCGACCAAGGAATTCGTAAACACCAAGACCTCCGGCGGCGGCGCGCTGTTTGACATGGGCGTTTACCACATCTCGCAGCTGCTCTACCTCACCGGAATTCCGGAACTCGAACGTGTCTGCGGCCACACGTACGCGGAAGTCGCCATGGACGAAGGCAGACGTGCGATCAGCGGCTACAACGTCGAGGAACTCGGCGTCGGGCTCGCGACATACAAAAATGGGCTGTCCATGGATATCCTCGAATCGTGGGCGATCCACGGCAAACCGTTCCCGTCGTCGATCATCTGCGGCTCCGAAGCGGGTCTCTCGCTGAATCCGCTGGTCATCCACTCGAGAAAGTACAACGTCGAAACCGACACGACCGTCGACCTCGGCGAAATGGACTACCTCGACCACACCGTCTACGCGGACGGCGCACACTACGACAATTCCCAGCAGCACTGGGTACACGCCCTGCTCGGCAAATGCGACCTCCTCCCGACGGCAAAAATCGCATTGGAAACCCAGAGGGTACAGGAAGGCATCTACTTCTCCGAACGCCTCGGCCGCGAAGTCACGGCGGATGAAATCGAAAATCTCTCCGAATCCAAGGCTCTGGAAATTCCGAATCTGGCTTTATAAACCACAAAAACTGCCCTCTCATGGGCAGTTTTTTCATATTCCTGTTTACAGGCAGATCAGTTCCCACAGATCCTCCGGCTGATTGCAGCCGAGACCGTGCAGGAGCTTTGATGCGATGCGGTCGAATTCGGTGTGTTCCACTAAGCGGAAAAGGGCGGCACAAATGTCGATCAGTTCGCTTTCCTCCGTTTTTTCCGCCATACAGCCGATCGCAAGGAAACGCAGGAGGATATAGACGGCGCAGAGAGCGACGAATTCCTCCATCAGCTTTTCGGGACGATCCTGATACGGGAACTGTGAGAAGAACATGTGGTTGACCATCATGTGTTCGAAGAAAATTCCCCAGTCCAGGAACGTGGTTTCGAAATGTTTTTTTGCATTTTTATAATTTTCCAGAGCTTCTTCGCCGTTTCCGAAATATGCCAGTGCGGATTCGCCGAGTTCACGGATACTGTCGCTGCGGCCGTCCAGCAGATCGACCATCTTTTCCACGATCTCCAGACCGTGCCGCAGATGTTCCGCATCCACCGCGCCGGTATCCATGGTGATTTTTTCGCCGATACCGTCGTTCAGCAGGCGTTCCACTTTGTCCGCGTCCTTTTTCTGCAGGGCGGCGTCCATGCGGTAAACGCTGTCTCCGAGACGTCCGAGCCGCAGGGGAAGCGGAAGCGAACGATCCTGCATCACGCGGATGAAGAACAGGCGGATTTCCGTTTCCCGCCCGAGCGTTTCAAACTTCGCCAGACGTTTTTCCGGACGCGGCATCCGCAGAGCGTACGGCTCCACAGCGAACGTGATCGGCTCCTTCTGACGGATCAGCAGTTCCAGCACCGCCTCGCAGCTCCCCGCACAGGAACATTCCCGCGACGGAATCGTCCGGATGCCGCGCGGGTACAGGTCGCACACATCGGACAGAACCTGCGGTCCCAGTTCCGCGTGCAGACTGCACCGTCCGTCCGGCAGCCGGAGCGCACATTCGCCGTCCCAGCGCATCGAAAACTGCGCGTATTCGTCTTCGCTGGGGCGGTCGACGATGTGCATACTGCGGTCGAGCCGGTCGCGCAGTTCATGACTGCACTCCATGCCGAGCAGGGTAAAGTAATTCTTCATCGTGATGGAGATCGGCCAGCCCTGACAGCAGGCACTGCGGCAGTCCCCCATTTTGCAGGAAAAGTACTTGAAATAGTTCGGTACCAGAAAATCCCTCGGCTCATTCATATAAATATATTTTCTCCTTGCCGCGCCGTGCGGTGTAGACTGAATTTTTGCGCGTATTATTATAGTAGATATACGACTAAAATTCAAGAAAAAATTGCAATTTATGTATTATTATACATACACGAAATTTTCACTCATACCGGAATTTTGTTTTGTCAAAAAATAACAAAAGCCCTTTTAATGTAAATATAAACTGGAAAAGGAATAAAAAAATCGCTTACAATTTACAGTAAGCGATTAGGAAATTACGGAATTCAATGGCTGAGGTAGTGCTTTTCCCAGTCCCGGTAGGCCGCGTCAAATTCATACACCAAACGCCACGCGGATTCCGCTGTCCCGTCCGCGGCAAAGCGAGTCAGGATGCTGGCGTACGCATCCTCGCCAAAATGCGCGGGATGGAACGAGAAGCCGCTCGTGTACCAGTAGTGCAGTTCGTACCGGATGCCGTCTTCACAGCGGATTTCGATGATATCTTCATAATCCTTTGCGGGATAATTTTTTCCGACCGTGCATCTCCGGCCGCCGAAATCGTTGATATTCCGGAGCAGATCCATCGCAGCGTGATAGGTGACCGATGTTCCATCGGTCCGCACCGACGTCACGTCGGAAACATGGATCAGGTTCCGCTGCGGACGTGTCAGCAGAAAAACTGCCAGTACGGCGATGCCGCACAGGAGAAATACCTCGATCCCCCTGCGCAATTTTTTCTCTTTTCCTCTCATCCGTCAGATCCTCCCGTTTTTCCGCGTTATTTTATAATTTTAGTATATCACACATTCGTCAAAAATGCAAGAAAAACTTTCCTTGCATTTGTTCTTTTCTTATGATATACTGAAGTCAGAAAAATATGTCCGAAACTTTCAAAGAGGAGGAAACCATGAGCAATATCTACATCACCGAACCCGCAAAACAGATTCCCGTGGTATACGAAGCAGATGTCTGCGTGATCGGCGGCTCCGCGACCGGGGTATTTGCGGCTGTACGTGCCGCACGTCTCGGTGCACGCGTCGTTCTTGTCGAACGTCAGAACTGTTTCGGCGGTGTCGCAACGTCGGGACTGGTCAACATCTGGCACACGTATCTCGACACGTCCGGAACAAAGCAGGTCATCGCCGGACTAAGCGAGGAGGTCACCGACCGGATCGAACCGCTGAACGACGGCTACCGCGACCATGCCGGTTCGCACTGCTTCAACCCGCACGAACTCAAGATCGAGCTTGACCGCCTGCTGAACGAAAGCGGTGTCAAGTATTATCTCCACACCTTCTACGCCGGTCTGATGACCGACGGTCACAAAATCACTGCCGTATTCATCGAAAACAAGGACGGACGCGGCGCCATCAAAGCGGATTTCTTCATCGACGCAACCGGCGACGGCGACCTTGCACGGGATCTCGGCATGGAATCGTACGTCCACCCGAACATTCAGCCGCCGTCCGCCTGCTTCCTTATGCAGGGCGCATTCCGCGACATCGACTATCAGGGACTCATCCGCCGTCACGGTGAGGAATTCGGGCTGGAGCCTGACTGGGGATGGGGCGGTCCCGTTCCGCGGTGCAAGGATATCTCCATGCGGGCGGAAACCCACATTTTCGGCCTGCGCTGTGACCGTGCGGACGACCTCACCAAGGCGGAAGTCGAAGGACGGCGCAAGATGCGTGCACTCGTCGAAATGCTGAACAAATACGGCAAGCCGGGCGAGTTCTACAACATCGTTTCCGCCTGCTCCGTCATCGGTGTGCGCGAAACCGTCCATTACAAGACGATCTGGCAGGCGACCGAGCAGTCCCTTCTCCTCGGCGAACGCTATCTCGACGCGATCATGAACGGTACGTACAACGTGGACGTCCATCTGGCGGGTGCGGGCATCACGTTCCGGCAGTTTGACGGCTCGTATGACACCGAAAACGCGGACGGTTCCCATGTCACAGGCAACTGGCGCGAGGAAATGGGCATCCAGACCGACGAAATCCCGACGTACTATCAGCTTCCCTTCCGCTGCATCGTTCCGGAAACGTGGGAAAACTTCATCGCGGCGGGACGCATGATCCACGCGGACGTCGGCGCGTTCGGCGCGCTCCGCGTGATGGTCAATCTGAATCAGATCGGCGAAGCGGCGGGCGTCGCGGCGTACCTCGCGCTTGACCAGAATAAGACGGTACAGCAGCTCAACGGCGTGGACGTGGCGAAGACCCTCTCGCGCGGCGGCTCCGCAAACCTCGGGTAAAGAAAACGGAGGCACACTATGACCTATAACGGAAAACACATCGGCGGGAAAGGTGACGCGGCGTGGCTGGAGCTGATCGACAAGAGCTTCGGTATGCTTCATTCGTCCCCGACCCTGCCCAATCTGAAAATGCTTTACAAATCCGCGACCGACCATTTCAGCGAAGGCTTTATCTGGGGCAACGGCTGGTGGATTCAGAACAGCTACGGCTTCACGCTCGGTGCTGTCCCGCTGCTCGATCCCTTCTGGTCGCATATTTTGCAGAATTCCTACGACGCATTCTGGACACGCATAGGCAACGGCAAACGTGTCGGCGCGGATGACGGTTCCACGGACGATCTTGTGTATGCTCTCTGCGCACCGGACGGTGCACTCGGGGACTGCGTTCTCGACAAAGGCATCGTCTACCGGCAGGGGGACGGAAATTTTATGGCGTACGACTGGTTCTATGAAGCCACTGCCGCCGGCGTGAATATGCAGGCGGATATGCTCCTGTTCGACCGTCGTCCGGAAATGCTCGAAAAATATGTTCCGCTGCTGTGGCGTTCGCTGAACCACATCGAAAGCACCCGCGCGGAAAACGGACTGTTTCTCGTTGGGCCGGCGGCGAATCTGCTCGCTCCGAGCTACGGCGGCAGCTTCAACGAAGAAACCGGCGAAATCGGCAAGGGATATCTCACCGGTGTTGCGGTCACATACGCGGCAGCACTGAAGAAATTCATCGAAATCCTGAAAATGACCGGCGATACGGAAGGACAAACGGAATGTCAGAACCGTCTCGACCGGACGCTTGCCGCACTTCCGCTTCTGCTGACCGAAGAGGGTTATTTCGTCAAGTCGATGGATCCCGACGGGACGAAGCACGGTGTCTACGGCGCGGATAAGCACGGCTATCTCGAAGCGGTCTGCAACGTGGACGCCATTGCGGGAAATATCGTCGATGACAAAACGGCGGAATCCATTTACGCAAAAATCGCGTCCGTCGAAGGCATCCGTCCGGCGGGCACGATCTGCAACAACTACCCGCACCTCGACGACACCTACGAAAATTACGTGCAGCGCAATTACGGCCCCAACGTCTGTGGATGCGGTTCCGGCAACTGGGTCGACGGCGGATGCTGGGCGACCGTGGAAGGCCGCGCGATCCTCGCTTATCAGAAACTCGGGAAATACGATGACACGTTCCGCGCCGCAGACTGGTACATGAAGTGGGCGGAGGAATACCGTCAGGACGCACCACTGTCGCAGTGGGGATGGAATACAAACAATCCGTGGTCGGCGGAAAACGATGATCACACCGTCTGCAATCGTCCGGCGGCCGTCATGATCGACAATTTCGCTCCGGTCACCTGCCTGCTGCGCGGTCTGTTCGGCTATACCGCCGATGCACGCGGTCTGTGGATCACCCCGCAGATTCCGGATTGCATCACGGAATACATCCAGTACGAACCGGTCTGGTTCGGCGGATGCGCGGTCTGGCTCTCATATAAAAACGGTGCCGAAGCCCCCATTGTAACCCTCGACGGTCAAGAGGTCGGCACTGTACAGCCGGACGGCAGCATCTTCCTTCCCGCCGGGTTATTCGAACGCGATGAAGAACTCTGTCTGAAGATTGACGCCTCCGGCGGCGGCAGAGAACTCCGGTCACAGCAAAATGTCTGCCCCTTCCCCGGAAACACGGACGGTCTGCCGGAAGACCTCGCTGAAATCTACGCCGATGTTCTCGAACAGCTGAAAAAGGAACAGAACCCGCTCCGCGCGTCGATGCTTCTGGAGATCGCACTCTCCGCGGAAGCTGCCGCCGAACGCCGCAGTCTGCCGTTTGACCGGCACGAACTCCGCCCCATGACCGACGAAAAGCGGGACGTGATCGTATCGGCTTACGACAATACGGTGCGCGAGCTGTATAAAGGTCTGAAATACCGTGAATAAACGCATAAAAAATTCAAAGGACTGCCCCGCAGTCCTTTCTTTTTGTCATGTATTGTGGTATAATAAAAAGTGAAGAAACACAAATTCCGGGGAGGTTCTTTCATGAAAAACATCAAACATCTCACTCTGCTCCACTCGAACGACCTCCACGGCGACTTTCTCGCGGAACCGGTCGACGACACCTTCGTCGGCGGGATTTCCCTGCTTTCCGGCTACGTCAGCAGTGTCCGCCGGACGGAGCCGAATGTTCTCTACTCCATTTCGGGCGACATTTTCCGCGGCTCCATCATTGACGCGGAGTACCGCGGCATCTCTACCATTGAAATGCTGAACCTGCTCGCGCCCGACGTGGTGACGATCGGCAATCACGAAATCGACTACGGCATCGCGCACCTGCTGTTCATCGAAAAATGCGCGACGTTCCCCATCATCAACGCGAATCTCTACATCAAAATGAGCGGACGACGGCTGTTCACACCCTGCCAGATCGCCGAAACCGACGGCGTACGCGTCCTTTTCATCGGTCTGATCACGGAAGACGTGATGGCGCAGGCGAAACAGGACGTGATCGGTTCGTTCATCGAAACAAAGGATGCGGTACGGGAAATCGGCAAGATCTGCAACGCCTACCGCTCCGTTGACATCGACTGCACCGTCCTGCTGACGCACATGGGGTTCGAGGAAGACCGGAGGCTCGCGCAGATGCTCGATCCAGCGTGGGGAATCGACGTCATCCTCGGCGGGCATTCGCACACGGTCATGGAACAGCCGGTCATCGAAAACGGCATCGTCATTGCGCAGGCGGGAACGGGAACGGACAACATCGGGCGTTTCGACCTCGCCATTGACACCGACCGGAACTGCATCGACTCGTATACGTGGCAGTTCGTCCCGATCCGTGCGGAAACCTGCGAACGGGACACGGCTCTCGAAGAAACCATCGACAAATACCGTTCGGTCACGGACGCAAAGTACCAGCGGCTGGTCACGCGTTTCCATCACGCTCTTACCCATCCGCAGCGCAACTGCGAAACGGAACTCGGAAACCTGTTCGCGGATATTTTCAAAGAAAGCCTCGGTGTGGACGTGATGCTGCTCGGATCGGGAAGCATCCGTTCGAATGCGCTCGGTCCGCGGGTGGAATACGGCGGGCTGAAGGAAACTTTCCCCTTCGACGACAGCATCTATATGTTCAAGGCGGACGGCGCACAGCTCCGGCACATGCTGCGCTTCATGCTGCGCGACGAAGCGTTCCGCACGCATTCGGAATTCTATCAGGTATCCGAAGGGATCCGCGCGGTCTATTCGAAACGGGCAAAGGATTTTTCGGAATTCAGCTTCTACGGACGTTCGGTCACGGACGGACAGATATTCACCGTCGGGCTCCAGAGCTACCACTACTCCAATCTCAAAAAGTTCCTCGACATCACCTACGCAGAGTTGGAGCAGTATCAGAAGCCGCGCGTCGTGTCCACATCCTGTCTCGACATCATCGAGGAATATCTGTCCGCGCATCCGATTCTGGAAAGCAGCGTCGAAGGACGGATCACGATCACGGATTAAATTTTCAACCGAATAAATTCATGGATATAGAAAAGGAGATCACCTGTATGGGACTTATTCAGGCAGGGCTCGGTGCCCTGAACAGCACACTTGCCGATCAGTGGAAAGAATTTTTCTACTGCGACGCCATTGCCAGTGACACCCTCGTTGTAAAGGGACAGAAGCGTACCGGCGGACGTTCCTCGAACACCAAGGGCAGCGACAACATCATTTCGAACGGTTCCGTCATCGCGGTTGCCGACGGTCAGTGCATGATGATCGTGGAACAGGGCAAAGTTGTGGAATTCTGCGCGGAAGCGGGCGAATTTGTCTGGGACAGCTCGACCGAACCTTCCCTTTTCGCGGGCAGTCTCGGCGAAAGCATCAAGAACACGTTCAAGCTCATCGGCAAGCGCTTCACCTTCGGCGGCGACACCGGCAAGGATCAGCGCGTATACTACTTCAACATCAAGGAAATCATGGGAAACAAGTTCGGCACGCCGACGCCGATCCCGTTCCGCGTGGTCGACAGCAACATCGGTCTGGACATCGACGTTTCCCTGCGCTGCAACGGTACGTATTCCTTCCACATCGCCGACCCGCTGATCTTCTACGCGAACGTCTGCGGCAACGTCCAGAGAGAATACACCTGTGAAGAAATCAGCAGCCAGCTCAAAGCGGAATTCATCAGCGCACTCGGTCCGGCAATCGGCCGTCTGTCCGCACTGGAACTCCGTCCGAACCAGATTCCGGCGCACAACGCGGAACTGGAGCAGTATCTGAACGAAGAACTGTCCGAAAAATGGGCAAGCAAGCGCGGTCTGCGCGTGAAGACCGTGGCAATGAATCCGCCGACCCTTCCGGAAGAAGATCAGGAACTCATCAAGACGGCACAGAAGACCGCAATGTACCGCGATCCGACAATGGCTGCGGCAAATCTCGTAACCGCGCAGGCGGATGCGATGCGTACGGCAGCCGGAAACACTGCGGGCGCGATGACCGGCTTCATGGGCATGAACATGGCGAATCAGGCGGGCGGCATGAACGCGCAGAGCCTGTTCGCGATGGGACAGCAGCAGGCGGCACAGGCTCCGCAGGCAGCTCCCGCGAAGGAAGGCGCATGGAAGTGCGAATGCGGCGCGGAACCGACCGGCAAATTCTGTCCGGAATGCGGTGCAAAGAAGCCCGAACCGAAACCGGCGGCAGGCGAATGGATCTGCGAATGCGGCGCAAAGAACACCGGCAAGTTCTGTCCGGAATGCGGTGCGAAGCGTCCCGAACCGAAGCCGGAAGGCTGGACCTGCTCCTGCGGTGCGGTGAACAAGGGCAAGTTCTGCTCCGAATGCGGTGCAAAGAAGCCGGCGGAAGCAAGACTGTACAAGTGTGACAAATGCGGCTGGGAACCGGAAGACCCGGAAAATCCGCCGAAGTTCTGCCCCGAATGCGGCGACCTGTTCGATGACAGAGATGTGAAATAAAGGTTCTCGGGGAAACCTTTTTTAAGGAAAAAGGTTTCCCCGAACCCCTTCCAAAAACCTTTTTAAACAGAAAAACAGAGGATGGTTTGTCCTCTGTTTTTTGCTTTGGGTCAGTGATTCTTCTTCCACTCGTCCACGGCCTGTGCAACGCGGTTGTAATCGTTCGACAGGATCACGTCAATGCCCATGTCGAGGAATTTCTTTGCTTCTTCCGGATCGTCCGACCAGAAGACATTGCAGAGAATGCCGTTTTCGTGCGCACGGTCGATCATCGCCTGATCGAAATACGGCTTGAAGAGCTGGATCTTCTTGCAGTCGTACCTGATTGCGCGGTCAACCATGTTTTCGGGATGTCCGTCATAGCCGACAACACGGGTGATGTCCGGCGCCATTTCCTGACCGAGACGGAGGATATTGTCGTTTTCGCTCATGAAGTATACATGCTTGCGGCAGTCGTACTTATCGATGAGGTCGATGATCTTCTTCATCAGCGCAGGATCGTACGGCGCGTCGGCGGTGATGTTCTTGATGTGGATGTTCATGATGACGTGGCACGCGAACTTCTGCAGAACTTCTTCAAACTTCAGAACACGCAGACCCTTGTAAGCTTCGCTGAACTTTCCGCCGAAGTCGAGACCGGTCAGTTCGTCGAAGGTATGCTCATAAATCTTACCGTGACCGTCGGAAACGCGGTCGAGCGTCGGGTCATGCAAAGAAACGAGTTCACCGTCCCTGGTGTACCAGATATCAAATTCGATTTCTTCCGCACCCATGGCAACGGCGGCCCCGAATGCGGGCATACTGTTTTCGGGCGCGATGGTAGAGAATCCACGGTGAGCGCAGACGCGCGGATAAGGCATGATTTCATCGTTCTGCACGATCGCACTTCCTCCCGGACGGTACTGCCACGGATTGCGTCCGAATTCGATGTATTCGTAATGCGGAGCCGGCGGGTTTCCGAAGCCGGCAGGCTTGTAGTACTTGTCCTTCGGGTCGATTTCCGCAACGCCGAGACCGGTTTCGCTCTTCATATTCACGAGAACATCGCCCTTCGGGGTCACGATCATACTCGCGCCGCAGATATCGGGACTGCCGTCGAGGCTGACGGACGCGCGGAGAAGGTGTGCGTTGCAGTTGTACGCGCAGAAACGTCCCATGATTTCAAGCGCTTCGTGGGTGTCGCTTCTCTGGAGGGAGCAGCCAATAATGATATCGACGTTCTGACGTGCGATATTTGCGAATGCTTCATAGAAATAAAAATCGTAGCAGGTCAGGAAGCCGTAGCGGATGCCGTCAATTTCAAGAACGTACGGTTCAGAAAATTCGCGGGTATATGCACTGTCGAGCTTGACGGTAAACAGCTCGGACGGCGGGAGATGTTTCTTGTAATATTGGCCGACGACTTCACCTTCGCGGTTGAAAGCATACGTTGTGTTGCGGTAACCGGTTTCGGTTTCATACAGCGCATTGACAAAAACAACGGCATTGCATCGACGGGCGGTTTCCGCACAGGCTTCGAGCAGCACGGGAGCATATTTTTTGTGATACATGAGGTTGTCTTCCCGGGTCACAGCGGCACAGGGAACGTCGCTGTATTCCGGAAGAACGATAATGTCCATAGAATCGTCACACTGTCGGAGATACTCCAACTTTCGTGCAAAATATTCATCCAACCGAGAGAGATCCATGGAATATGGAGGCTGAATCACACAGGCTTTCATAGGAGTCCTTCCTTGTATAGTAAGTATAGTAAAAGTATAACAAAAAAGCCTTACAGAAAACTGTAAGGCTTAAAGAGCTCCCCCAGTTGGGCTCGAACCAACGACACCGCGGTTAACAGCCGCGTGCTCTGCCAACTGAGCTATGGAGGAATGAGAAAGAGGTCAGGCTGGAATGTCTGACCTCAGATGTTGGCGAGTACTTATCTTCCCGGGCCGTC
>JBGVOJ010000668.1:0-14178 GCA_045126415.1 Eubacteriales bacterium
ATGCACCGGAAGTGATCGAAGGCGAAGCCGCGGAAGTTGTCGAAGCGGCGGATGCTGAGGAACTTCCGGCGGATGCAGCGGACACGGAAACCGTTGACGAATAAACTTATTTTGACGGATTGCTTATGAAAAAACACATCCTTTCCATACTGCTGACCGCCGGTACGCTGCTGCTGACCTCCTGCGGCGGCACAAAGCACGATCCGGCGGAAGTCAAAAATGCGCTGGACACCCTCCTTCCGCCGTCGTTCGAACTCAACGAAATCTACTTCGGCGAAGGTCTTCCGGCGACCGACGATCAGGCACTCATCGATAAGCTCTACGGCACCTTCGCGGCAAACGTGAAGTCCCTCAAGTACCATCCCGTCGCCGCCGACTGCGGCTACGCGAGCATCGAGGAGATCATGACCGCTACCGAAGCGGTTTTCACTCCCGCGTATTCCGCGTACCTCTATGAACTCGCCTTCGACGGCATTTCCTCCGACTCCGTCGCCCGGGAAACCGAAGCCGAAGAGCCCGAACCCGGCGAAGGCGAAATCATCGAGTCCGGCGGCGAGATCACCGGTTCCTCCTTTACTGCGCCCGTTTCCATGGACGTGACGGCGTCCTATGCCCGCTATCTTGAACAGAACGGTATGCTGACCGTCCGTCTCGACCTCGCGGAGGACGCATATGAACTCGGACGCGAATACAAAACCGGCGAAATGAAAATCACCGAAGAAAAGGCGGATTCCGTCGTCGTCACCGTTCCGACCTACATGAACGGCGAATACGACTGCGACGTCGACCTCAAGCTTGTCCTTACCGAAAACGGCTGGCGTCTCGATACTCCGACGTATTGATTTTATATCCTGATTTCTGCATGAAAGGAGGGTATCCTATGGGACGAATCTGGCCTTACGCGTGGGCATTTGCCATCATGTGCATCATCTACACCGTCTGCAAGGTTCTCGGACTGGAATGGGCGGCGGACCGTGCATGGCTTGAAGTGATCCTGTTCGACGTCGTGGCGGTACTGATTATCACGTCGTTCTTCATGCGCAGAAAAATCGTTGCACTCTACTGGAAAATCAAACAAAAACTATCATAAGTCTGCACAGACTCAATTTATCTTTATCAGTATAAAGTTTTTTGAAAGGGGGTCCGGCTCCGACCATCAGAGCTGGTCGGGGGAAACTTTTTGCAAAAAGTTTCCCCCGAAAAATCCGCTTATGTACACAGACTCTCAGGGAAGAAAATGGTTCAAGGGGAATATTCATACGCATACGACGGTGTCCGACGGGCGGATGGATCCGGCAGAGTCCATTGCGCTGTACCGGAAGAACGGGTATGATTTTCTCGCGGTTACCGACCACTGGAAGGTATCCGAAACGAAGGTGACCGAAGACGGTATGCTTCTGCTCGCCGGATGCGAATACGACGTCGGACGGAACGTCCGCGACGGCATCTTCCACATTACTTCGCTCGGCTGCACGGAAACGCCCGTCTGCGACCGCAGCATGAGCGCAGACGCCATCATCGACGAAATCCACCGCTGCGGCGGCATTGCAAACCTCGCGCATCCCGCGTGGTCGATGAATACCTGCGAACAGCTTCTGCCCGTCATTGACGGCGAAGTGAAGCCGCTGTTCGGCGCGGATGTCACCGAAATCTACAATTCCGTTTCCGGTCTGCCGCGCAACTGCCGTCCCTATTCCGGCATCGTCCTCGACCTCATGGCGGCGCGCGGGTATTTCACGAAGCCCGTCGCGACCGACGATACGCACTGGTACGAAAATGAAGTCTGCCTGAGCTATATTATGGTGCAGGCGGAGGAATGTACGCGCGAAGCCATCCTCGGCGCCATCCGCGAAGGACGCTTCTTTGCAACGCAGGGCCCCTTCCTCGAAGTCACGAAGGACGGCGACACCGTGAATGTCACCTGCTCCCCGGCGGAATCCGTCGTTTATTTCACGGATACGGCGTGGTGTCCCTGCCGCGCGGACGTAGGTCACGGACTTACACATTCCAGCTTCCGAATGACAAACGAGACCTTTGTGCGCGTCGAAGTAACCGACGCGGAAGGAAAGACCGCGTGGAGCGGGTATATCGGGAAATAAAGAAAATGGGGAGGAACTTTTTCCGGAAAAAGTTCCTCCCCAGGCTTTTTACACGGGAAAAAATGGATTTCCGTGAAAATCCGGAGCAGACTCTTGCAAAATCGAAATAATGTGATATAATAAACGGATGTATAAAGAAAAAAGGAGGAATTTCCCATGCTGAACTCGCTGTACGCGGCGATCTCGCCCACGGCAGTTGTGATTACAGCCGTGTCGCTGATGCTGTTTCTGGGGTTTGCGATGACGCGGATCACGAAGCGGCTGAAGCTGCCGAATGTTACGGCATACATTCTGGTGGGGGTGCTCATCAGCCCGTACGGACTGGATCTTGTGCCTCAGAGCATCATTGAGGGAATGGATTTTCTGTCCGACATCGCGCTCGCGTTCATTGCGTTTTCAACCGGGGAGTTTTTCCGGATGTCCATTCTCCGGCGCAACGGACCGCGCGTGATCCTCGTCTCCCTGCTGGAGGCATCCGCTGCAGCGGGACTCATTTTTGTTACGATGTTCTTCCTTCTCCGGATGAATCTTGCCCTTTCGATCACCCTTTCGGCGCTTGCCGTCGTTATTTCGCCGTCCTCCACCATGATGACCATCCGGCAGACCGGTTCCCGAGGGGATTTTGTCGACACCCTTCTGCAGGTTTCCGCCCTCGATGACGTTCTCGGGCTGCTCTTCTTCAGCGTTGCCGTCTCCATCGGTGCCGCATTCGAGGGTACCGGTGTCAATTTCCGCGATATCGTCACTCCCGTCCTCGTCAACCTTGCCGTCATCCTTGTCGGGTGTCTCTTCGGCGTGTTCATGAAGCTCCTCATGTCCCACCGTTCCCAGGACAACCGTCTCATCGTCTCCGTCGCGCTCCTGTTCGCCTTCTGCGGCATCTGCGCCGTCTGCGATGTCTCGCCTCTTCTCGGCTGTATGTCCATGGGCACCGTGTACATCAATATCTCGGATGACGACAAGCTCTTCAAGCAGCTCAATTACTTCAGCCCGCCGCTGCTTCTCCTCTTTTTCGTCCGCTCCGGCGCCGGCTTCAACCTTGACGCACTTCTTCATTCCTCCGGTTCTGTCGGTGCGTTCCCGCTCATCGTCATCAGCGTGGTTTACTTCGCCGTCCGTATCGCCGCCAAGTACGGCGGTGCCTTTGCCGGATGTGCCGTCGTGGGAAAACCGAAAAACGTCCGCAATTACCTCGGTCTCGCTCTCATCCCGCAGGCCGGCGTTGCGATCGGTCTTTCCGCTCTCGGCGCACGTTCCCTCGGAGGTGCCACCGGCGACGCCCTCGAAACCATCATCCTGACCTCCAGCATCCTCTACGAATTCGTCGGTCCCGGCTGTGCCAAACTCTCTCTCTATCTTTCCGGTGCCTACTCGGATAAACTCGAGGATCTCACCACCGTCGAGGAGCATACCGCCGACGGCGAACCCAAATCCAACGTCGAGATCCTCATCGAACGCATCCAGAAAATCCAGCAGGAACTCCCCAGCCACAACGCCATGTCCGAAGAGGAAGCCGCCTTCCTCGAAGGTGCCGAAGAACACTTCGCCGCCATGGGCGCGAGACATCATTCCAAGATGAGATGAGTTTTCTTGGGGAGGGACTTTTTGAAAAAAGTCCCTCCCCAAACCCCTCTTCAAAAACTTTTAAACTTATATATATATATTGACAAAGTTGGGTGCAAATCGTTTGTCCATAAAATCTGTTCGATATCTTCTCTGTCCGAAAGGAGAATCTTATGTTACTGTTAAATGACCCGATCGGCAATCTGCTCGGCGCGTGGTCGACTGCACTGACGGATGCCGCAATACTGCTCCGCATTGTCCTGTCCATCTTCTTCGCCGCCATTATCGGATGTGAGCGCTCCAGCAAACGGCATTCCGCCGGGCTGCGCACCTTCATTCTCGTCGCGTTCGGCTCCACCATCGCGATGATTCTCGACCTCTTCCTCATCAGCACCTACCACATCGGTTTTCCGTTCCTCTCCGCCGCCAGCATCGTCAGCGCGGCCATGATCAGCGGGAACTCCATCCTCTTCAGCTCCCGCAACCAGATCAAGGGCCTGACCACCTCCGCAGGGCTCTGGGCGTCCGCCATCTTCGGACTCACCATCGGCGCGGGTCTGTACACCGTCTCGCTGATCGTCTTTGCTTCGCTGATGGCGTGTCTGTCCCTGTTCCCGGTGCTTGAAAAATACCTCAAGGACCGTTCGAACCACTTCGAAGTCCATCTTGAGCTGAAAAACCGCTCCAATCTGCAGGATTTCGTCTCCACCATCCGCCGGCTCGGACTGCGGATCGACGATATCGAATACAACCACGCCTACCTCAACTCGGGACTGAGCGTGTACTCCATCTCCATGACCATCCAGAGTCCGGAACTCAAGAAATACAAGGAACACAGCGAAATCATCGAAGCCCTGCGCTCCCTTGATTATGTTTCGCACATCGAGGAAATGAGCTGAATACATAAAACGAACGATTCCCATCGTTCGTTTTTTCTTTAACCCCCTTTAAATTTCTTCATTGTAAAACTGTCGTCAAATCCCGGTTCTTTCCCTTGACAATCCAATAAATTTGTGTTATAGTACCCTCGTAAATACAAAATCTCCATATTTTTAACGAAAGAAAAGGTACTCCCATGAAGAAGAAAATTCTCGCTCTGCTTCTCGCACTTCTCATGACCGCACCGTCCTTCCTCTCCTGCTCGGACAGCGGCACCAATGAAGAAAATGTGGAAGAAACCACTGCTGCTCCCACCGCAGCGGATGAAATCGCACCCGAAGAAACCGTGGACGATTCCGTTGACGAAAACGGCTACCTCAAGGACGATCTGCCGGACGAACTCGACTTCGCAGGCGAAACCATCAACCTCCTCTACTGGAGCGACGTTGAAAACCAGGAATTCGAAGCGGAAGAATTCACAGGTGAAATCGTCAACGACGCCATCTACCAGAGAAACATCAACGTCGAAGACGACCTGAACGTCAAGTATAACTGGATCGGTACCCCCGGCAACGGCGGCAACATCGACGCCTACGTCGCAAAGGTCCGCGAAAGCCATACCGCAGGCGACAACGCATACGATATCTACGCGTCCTACAGCCGTACCATCATGGCAAGCGTCATCAACGGCTTCACCACCAACCTCGAAGATGCGCCCTACCTCGACTTCGAAAAGCCGTGGTGGCCGGACAACCTTCTCAAGGAATCCACCATCAACAACCACCTCTACCTCGTCTCCGGCGATATCTCCACCAACGTGCTGCACATGATGTACTGCATGTACTACAACAAGCAGCTCCTCGAAGACTATCAGCTCGAAGAACCCACCAACCTCGTCTTTGAAAACAAGTGGACCCTCGATACCCTCGTTACCATGGGTTCCGATATCTACCTCGACCTCAACGGCAACTCCAGGAAGGACATCGCCGACCAGTTCGGCTTCACCATCGTCAACTTCCATAACGACGCGTTCTATACCGGCTCTGACCTCAAGCTCGTCGAACACGACGCCGATAAGACCCTCATCGTCTCCCCCGACTTCTTCGGCGAAAAGGCCATCAGCGTTATCGAAAAGCTCGGTCCGTGGGAAACTTCCACCGACGTCTATGAAGCAGGCGACTACGAAACTCCCTTCACCGAAGGCCGTTCCCTCTTCACCATCAACCGCTGCCATTACGCTTCCAAGGCGCTCCGTGACTCCGAACTGAGCTACGGTATCGTTCCCGTTCCGAAGTACGACGAAAATCAGGAAAACTACCGTACCGTCATGGGCAACCCCGTAACCCTGTACTCCATCTCCGTCAGCACGCCTAAGAAGGATATCTGCGCCGCTGTTCTCGAATGCATGGCTTCGAACGGCTACCGCCTCACCACCCCCGCCATCTTCGAAAACAACATGAAGAAGAAGTACTCCGTTGACGACATCAACGCGCAGATGTACGACATCGTGCGTGAATCCGTCAGCTTCGAGCTGGGCCGCTTCATGAACAAGTACCTCTCCAACATCACGGACATCTTCTTCGCGGCCCTCGTCAGCAACGACGCGAAGTGGGGCTCCACCGCTGCAAAGTACAGCAAGCCTCTCGCAAAGCAGATGGAAAAAGTCGTCGAAAGCATCCTCGAAAACGAAGCAAAACTCGGTTAATTGGAATTTAATAAAACGTGAGTCTGAAAGGGAGGAACATTTTGAAAAATGATCCTCCCTTTCAGATATAAAAAAATGACGGACATAAGCTTTTTAAAAAGTTATGTCCGTCGATTTCATATTATTTTATCAGGAAGCAGAATCCAAGCAGGATTCCGAAGAAAGCGAAGTTCATCACGGAGAAGAGAACGATGTACTTTTTCGCGCAGCCGGGGTTGTGGGAGAGGTATTCGCGGAAGGTGATGAGGCTGGCGAGGGAAGCGATCAGGGTGCCGCAGCCGCCGATGTTCACGCCGTAGAGGAGGTCGGTGTAGTTGGTCGTGAATTTTGAGAGGAGGACGGCGGAGGGGACGTTGCTGATGAACTGGCAGGAGAGGGCGGAGAAGAGGAGTGTGGACTTTTCGAGAAGGGCTTCCATAACGACGCGGACGGCGTCCATGCGGGAGACGTTGCCCGAGAAGATGAAGAAGCAGACGAAGGTGCCGAGGAGGGCGTAGTCCACGTCGCCGAGGGACTTGCGGTCCGCGAAGATCATGACCGCCGGGATCAGGATCAGACCGATCTGGTAGGGGATCACGCGGAAGACGACCACAATTGCGAGGGCGAACAGGGTGAGGTAGAGCGCGAGACGTGCCTTCGGCATGGTGTGGGTTTCACCGTCGTAGACCAGTGCGGTCTTCGGGACGACGAAGCAGCACGCCGTGATGAGCGTTACCGCGAGGACGAAGGGCGGAAGCATCGTCAGCATGAATTCGCCGGTCGGAATGTTGAAGTAGGAATAGAGATACAGGTTCTGCGGGTTACCGAACGGGGTTACCATGCCGCCGAGGTTCGCCGCGATATTCTGAAGAATGAATACGTACGCCATGTACTTCTGATTGTTCGTCCGTTCCAGCACGATGAAGCCGAGCGGGAGGAACGTGATCAGCGCCATATCGTTCGCGATCAGCATCGAGCCGATGAACGTGATGTACACCAGAGCGATCACGGAATTGCGCAGATTGCTCGTCAGGCTGATGATCTTTTCCGCTGCCGCGCTGAAGAAATGGATCCGGCGGAGCGCGCAGATCACGGCAAGCGTACAGAACAGGCAGGTCAGCGTCCGCGGGTCGAAGTACGTCAGGTATTCCGCGTCCGGCGGAACGATGATGGACGTAATCGCCGCCGCTGCCAGCGCGATCACAAAGACGGTGTTCTTCCGGAGGAATGCGGAGGTGACTGCGGCAAGCTCATGGAGATTCAGCCACGGTGTGGAGACGGGACGCGTCTGGCGTCGTGTCATTCTATTCATTCGTATAGACTGCCTTTCAAGTGTGTAGGGTGCGCTTAAAGCCGCGCACGATTGCTATTATATCGCATTGAAGTTGTAAAGTCAATATGAAATATCGGTAAATTGGCTAAAGGCGGGGGATTGTATTTGTGCATACTGCACTGTAATTTTGAATACCAAACTGTAAGTTTGATTTATAAGGAAGAAAAAAGCACCGTCAGGTGCTTTTTTCAAATTTTATGTCCCTGCGCGGGACGGCGCATAAGAGGTCCTCACGCGGGACCTCTTATGAATCACCCGCGCCAAGGGGGTTCCCCCTTGGATTCTCCTCGTTCCTGCAGTTGAACAGGTGGAGAATACGACGGCAACATGGCTTTTTTCCGTATGGGAAGTTAAATCAGGCTAACCGCGGGGGCTGTGTTTTTCGTTTGGTTGGCTGATGTGAGTTTTTTTCGTCTTATTTGCGAAGCAAGTCCCGATTTGGTATTCTCCCCTATTTACGGCGTCGCACAAACGGGAGAAAGCCGTCGGCAAAACAAAAAAGCCTGTATTTCTTCAAACAGGCTTTCTCCGGCGAACGGCCGGTAAACGTACAGCCGTGGAGCGACTGCATGCCGTTCGCAAGTGGACCATCAAGGACTCGAACCTTGGACCGACCGGTTATGAGCCGGGAGCTCTAACCAACTGAGCTAATGGTCCGTTCATATGCATAGTATTCACTATATAGCTTTGTTATTATAGCACGAATGCAAATTTTTGTCAAGAGTCTGAAGTTTTTTGAAAGGGTGCGGGAAAACTTTTTTTCAAAAAAGTTTTCCCGCAAAACTCCATTTTCTCAGAACATCATCCCGCCGACGAAGGCGTCGGTGAAGCCTTTGTCGGACGAGAGTTCCGTGTAGCGGGCGTTTGCCATGATTTCACGCAGGTTGCTGCGAACCGCTTCGTCGAACAGGTACGCTGCCGCGCCTGCGAGGGACGTGTTGCCCGCCGCCTGTACGATACCGCGTTCCACGCACGTTTTCGGGAGAATCCCGATTTCGGCCGCCGACGTCACGTCGATGCCGCCGCCGAACGAACCTGCGAGGTATACCGCGTCCAGATCGTCCGCCGTGATGCCTGCCGTGCGCAGGAGGACTTCGATCCCCGCCGAAATCGCCGCTTTGGCTGTCTGCACTGCACGGATGTCTTTGCCCGTCAGCTTCACGGTGTCCGTGAAGTAAACGCAGTCGTCGTCTTCGTCCGCGCAGCCGGACAGGGCTTCGAACAGAGCTTTGTCGTATTCGCGCGGTTCCGCGTCGTCGAACATGTCCGCGTAATCCTGCAGTTCGTCAAAGTCCGTGCAGATCGATCCTGTCGGGGCGATCAGACCCGCGCGCACCGCTGCCGCCGCCGCGTCGATGATGCCGCTGCCGCAGATGCCCGTCGCTTCGCCGTCGCCTACGACGCTTACGTCAAATCCGCCCGTTTCCGCGTTTGCTCTGACCTTGTACACCGCGCCGGGCGTCGCGCTCATGCCCATTTCGATTTCCGCGCCTTCCAGAGCCGGACCGGCCGCCGTCGCCGCGAAGTAATATTTGCCGTCTGCGATCACGCACAGCTCGCCGTTCGTGCCGAGGTCGAGGAACAGCGCGTTCTTTCCCCTGATTTCCGGATGCTTCTCTAAAATGTACGCCAGACCGACCGTGATGTCCCCGCCGACGTAGGACGCCGCGAGCGGTGCCAGAACGACCAGTCCGTCCGGAGCCATGAAGTCCGCCGCGCCGCAGAGAGCGTCATTTGCACGGAGTTCCCATCCGAATTTTGTCTGCATGAAGAAGGGCGACACCGCAATCGGCGCGGTGTCCAGACCCGCGTACAGGTGTTCCATGACGGAGTTGCCCGCGATGGAGGTGCAGAGGATGTCGTTTTTGTCAATACCCGCACGTCTGCAGAGCGCATTTGCGTGTTCCTCAATTGCCGTACGGATGGAATTTTTCAGATTTTCGGCTTCGCCGGATGCGGCGTGGGACATCCGCGAGATGACGTCGCCGCCGAAACTGCGCTGCGGATTGCCGAAGACGTCGCCCGCGAGTTCCGCGCCGGTCTGCATATCACGCAGGGAGAGGGCAACGGTTGTCGTGCCGATGTCGACGGCAAGGAACGCGTACGGGCGCATTTCACGTACCACGTCAATGACGCGGCTGCCGCAGACGAGGGCGGTGAAGTCCGTGACGCCCTGTCCGAGTTCCTTCGAAACGCGGCAGACAACGGAGAACGGAATATCCGCGTCGTCGCCGAGGACGGAACGGAGATTTCCGAGCGTGTCCACGGGATTTTCAAGCGTCGGCATGGTCAGCGTGACGGGACGTGCGGTCACAACGGGAGAGGATGCCGCGACGGTTTCGCCGAAGACCGCGCCGGTCAGTTCCGCCGTGTCGGGGAGATACACGTCCGTGATGCCGTCCGCGGGACAGAGACAGAGGTAGCGGAGGTGTACGGACGCACGTTTTTCCGCGGGAACGCCGCAGCGGTCGAGTTCGGCGGTGAGGTCGGTGCCGTCGGGAAAAGCGGCTTCCGCGGGAGTGATGCTGTCGTCTCCTATGACGGCGCAGATGCACTTGCCGCACTTGCCGTGACCGCCGCAGGGGGTATGCGGAGTCACGCCGGGGAGGACGGAGACGAGATCAAAGAGGGTTTTGCCGGATGTATGAGGGATATCGTAGGTTTTTGTGGAAGTGTGAATCAGCATGGTGATACCTCCCTGTTTTTCTGTCTGAAAGTTTTTGCGGAGGGGCTTTTTTCAAAAAGCATCTCCCCATTGATATATTTTTTTTATTCGAAAGATTCGATTTTATCGAGGTCGTAGGGGGTGTTCTGATATACGAAGTAGTTCAGCCAGTTGGAGAAGAGCAGGTGGGCGTGACCTCTCCAGACGTTCGGGGGAATATTTTTCGGGTCGTCGTCCGGGAAGTAATTCTTCGGGAGTTCGATGGTGAGGCCGCGGTTGACGTCACGGAAGTATTCGGCGGCGAGGGTGGTGTTGTCGTACTCGCTGTGGCCGGTGACGTAGAAGAGGCGGCGTTTGCGGGAAGCGATGATGTAGACGCCGGCTTCATCGGATTCCGCGAGGATTTCGAGTTTGGGGCAGGCGTCGATGTCCTCGCGGCGGACTTCGGTATGGCGGGAGTGAGGAGCGAGGAACTGTTCGTCGAAGCCGCGCAGAAGGGGATGGTTGGGTTCGAGGTTCTTATGCTTGAAGACGCCGAACATTTTTGCGGGAAGGGGATATTTCGGGATACCGTAATGGAAGTTGAGAGCCGCCTGTGCCGCCCAGCAGATATGGAGGGTGGAGTAGACGTTGGTTTTGGACCAGCGCATGATATCGCACAGCTCGTCCCAGTAGTCGACGTCACGGAATTCGAGGTTTTCGACGGGCGCGCCGGTGATAATCAGCCCGTCGAACTTTTCGTTCCGGACCTCATGGAAGGTACGGTAGAAGGTTTCCATATGTTTGGGGCTGACGTTGGCGGAGACGTGGGATGCGACGCGGAGCAGGGTCAGCTCAATCTGGAGAGGGGAATTGGAGAGGAGGCGGATGATCTGGTTTTCGGTAGTGATCTTCGTCGGCATGAGGTTAAGGATGGCGATACGGAGAGGACGGATGTCCTGCGCGGTGGCGCGGAGCTCGTCCATGACGAAGATGTTCTCGGACTGGAGGACTTCGGCGGCCGGAAGGCCGGTGGGGATCTTTATAGGCATGGTATTGTGTGTACTCCTGTGGAATTATTGAATACCAAACTTTACGTTTGGACTATATGGTAGAAAAATGACCGGAACGGTCATTTTTCAATTTTATGCCACTGCGCGTGGCGGCGCATAAGAGGTCCTCGCGCGGGACCTCTTATGAATCACCCGCGCCAGAGGAAGTATCCTCTGGACACCTCTTGTTCGTGCAGTTGAACAGGTGGAGAATACCGCCGAAACGGGTATTCCGTCCGTATGGGTAAGTAGATTATGCGCTGACCGCGGGGGATGTATTTTTTTATTTTGGCGGCTGACGTGAGTTATTCTTCGTCTTCGAAACGGATGGTTTTGGTGTGGGCGTCGTGGGCGACAATCGTGTTCGGGAAGACGGAGGTGGCTTCGTGGGTGAATTCGTCCGGATCGGTCAGTGCGGGGCTGTAGTGCGTCAGCCAGAGTTCGGAGCATTCCGCGTCACGGGCAAGTTTTGCTGCGTCCGCCATGGTCATGTGGCTGGATTCCTTCGCGCGGTCATTTTTTGCGCGTTCGAACATACCTTCGCAGATGAGAAGATCGGCTTCCGCCGCCATCATGCCGATGATACCGACGGGACGGGTGTCCGTCGTGTAGGTCACATGGATGCCGCGCCGGGATTCGCCGAGAACCATATCGGGGGTATAGCCGTCGATGGATTCACCCTTCTGGAGCTTCGACCAGAGTTTGATCGGGACGCCGTTGGCTTCCGCCTTGGCGCGGTCGAACTTACCGCCGCGTTTGATGCGGATATCGTACCCGAGACAGGGGCAGGAATGTCGCACTTCGAACGAAGTGATGCCGAAGCCGTGGCGGTCGAGGGTGGAGAAATCGCCGAGTTCGACGGTATTCACACGGAAGGGAAGATCGGGTGCGATGACGGTGAGCGCCCGGACGACCTCACCGATGCCGCGCGGGCCGGCGATGGTCAGCGGTTCGGTATGCCCTTCGTTCCCCATGGAAAGAAGGAGACCGGGCAGACCGCTGATATGATCCGCATGGAAATGCGTGATTAAGATTGTACCGATTTTACCGAGGGAAAAACCGGCGTTTTTGACCGCGAGCTGGGTACCTTCGCCGCAGTCGATCAGGAGACCGACGCCGTTATAGCGCATATAGCAGCAGCAGAGGAAGCGGTCGAGTCTTGGCACGGATCCGCCCGTACCGGGGAGAGAAACGTCTAACATAAAGTGTTACCTCAATTTGATAGGTAGAAAAATGACCGTTCCGGTCATTTTTCAATTTTATGCCCCTGCGCGGGGCGGCGCATAAGAGGCCTTCGCGCGAGGCCTCTTATGAATCACCCGCGCCAAGGGGGTTCCCCCTTGGATTCTCCTCGTTCTTACAGTTGAACAGGTAGAGAATACGAACGCAACAGAACTGCCGTCCGTATGGGAGAGTAGATCAGGCTAACCGCATGGATTAAAATTCACGTACGGCGAACAAAATATCGTTCCCCTTTTGCCCGCGGTTAGCCCAATAAAAAACTGACAATCTTCGATCACTATATCTATGAACGAACGGGTAGTTGTTCCGTATTTGATTAAACCAAACGTACGATTTACCAAGCCGGCAATTCACAAAGGGGCGGCGTCTGAGCCCGGAGGTTCACGAAGTGAAACTCCATTGTGCAGCCGTCCGCGCAGGACATAAAATTTTGAAAAACGCCAACGGCGTTTTTCATTCCTTCCACCCCGAAGGGGTGCCATAAAAACAATTTATATTATACAATATTTTGTCAACATATAAAAGGGGTATTTCCAAAATAATTTTGCAATAAAAAAAGTCTCCCGCTGAGGCGTTTCGTAACAAGCGTATAGAAACCCTGCTTACGCAAGGACGGTGCCCTCCCGACCGGTTCGTGCTCCCAGCGTCCTTTCGCTGCGGCGGCGCGGAATGCGCACGCGGCAAGCGGAGGGAGGTCTGCATACCTCGCGGCCGGAGTCCGGGCTCCTTTTTACTCTTCGTGGGTTTTTACGCTCATTACTATCTCGCTTACAGCAGGAGACAGATGTTATTGAACTACGTTTGCTTAATCTACATCATCGTAGAAGATGTCGGAGAATTCGTCGTCGAAGATGTCCGCGATACGGTCGAATTCTTCGTCGTCCTCGATGGTTTCGAGAATATCTTCGCCGTCTTCGTCCACTCCGCACTTGAGGATCACGTATTCTTCGCTTTCTTCTTCGCCGTCTTCGTTGACGGGGATCAGTGCCTTATAAACGGCACCTTCGTGTTCCAGCGTGCCGAGCAGGGCAAAGTGGAGTTCATTGCCGTCCTCGTCGGTCAGAGTGTAGATTTCCGGATCGTACTCTTCGACAGATTCAATATTTTCGTTTTCCGCGTTAAAGAGTCCGTCTTTCTTATCCATTGTTATTCTTACCTTTCCGCAGTGATTTATGTACGGCATTCATTTATTATTATATACCGTCTGCACTCTTATTGTACCGCGAAAGCCCCGTTTTGTCAAGAGGGTATTTTGGGGGGGAAAACCGCTGAGCCGCGGTTTTGAAGGTAGAAAAACGACCTTTCGGTCGTTTTTCAAAATTGATGCCCCTGCGCGGCGGGCGCACAAGTGGAGGTCACTATGTGACCTCCGCCGGTCGCGGCCCTCTTGTGAATCTCCCCGACCAGAGGAGGTATCCTCTGGACTCCTCGCGAGGTACACTGCATCATATCCACAAGACTTTGTCGGACGTTTCTCGATATAGTAAAACCAAATCGCACGTTTTTATTATTGCTAACCGCGGGTAAAAGGGTGACGGTATCCGCTCCGGATAGAGATATCCTCTCTTCCGAACGATCTGCCGCGTGCAAACCGCTGTCTGTCTGAGGCCTCAAGGCCGAGTCCCACGAACGGAGGAGTCCAGAGGACACTTCCTCTGGTCGGGGTGATTCACAAGAGGGCC
>JBGVOJ010000669.1:0-1165 GCA_045126415.1 Eubacteriales bacterium
GACCGCCCGAAGGGAAGCGTACATCCGAAATGTCCCGATATGGTGTACGGCGTGAACTACGGATACGTCGAAAACGGCATCGTCATGCCCGACGGAGATACGGTTGACGTGTATCTTCTCGGTGTTGACGAACCGGTCGAAGCGTATACGGGAACGGTCACAGCGGTCATTCACCGCCGTGACGATGACGAGGACAAGCTGATCGTCCTCCCGGAAGGAATGTCCGTTACCCGCGAAGACATCCGCCGAGAAACGCACTTCTGCGAACAGTATTTCGATGGTGTGATCTACACAGAAGTAAAATAATCCAATCAAAAACTGCACGATACCGTTATCCGATATCGTGCAGCATTTTTTATTTCTTTTTCTGTCCGTAATACGCGTTCGGACCGTGCTTGCGGTCGAAGTGCTTGCGGAGCAGTACCGACTGCATACGCGGTGCGGCAGTCTGCGGCGTGTGTCCGAGGACTTCCGTATTCAGCGCCATTTTCGCGACGTATTCAAGAATGACGGCGTATTCCAGCGACTTCATCGGAGTCTTGTTCCACGCGAACGGACCGTGCGAATGCACAAGAACGGCGGGAACGCGCATCGGATCAATGCCGTTTTCCTCGAAATGTTCCGCGATGACGCGTCCGGTTTCCAGCTCATACTCGCCGCCGATTTCCTCCGCGGTCATCTTGCGGGTGCAGGGGATCGGACCGTCGAAATAGTCCGCGTGGGTGGTGCCGTAGTCGTTGATGCAGCGTCCGGCCTGTGCGTAGATCGTCGCCCATTCGGAATGGGTGTGCGTGATGCCGCCGATCGTCGGGAAACGGCGGTACAGTTCGAGGTGCGTCGGCGTGTCGGACGAGGGATTCAGATCCCCTTCCACCTTTTCGCCGGTCATGAGGTCAATCACCGGCAGCATGTCCGGCGTCAGTTCATCGTATTCCACACCGGACGGCTTGATAACAACCAGCCCCTTTTCGCGGTCAATCCCGGAAACATTTCCCCACGTAAAAATCGCAAGCCGGTACTTCGGAATCGCAATATTCGCCTCATACACCTGCTGTTTCAGTTCTTCTAACATATGTACAATCCCTTCAATTTAATTTATATCATATCGACTAATCTTTATTTTTCCTGTAGTCTCAAAAGGTTTTTGGAAGGGTGGGGGGAAACA
>JBGVOJ010000670.1:0-5068 GCA_045126415.1 Eubacteriales bacterium
CGCACGATTACCGCAGAAAACGCGAGATTCCGAAAGAAAGCCGTGACGGGGACGAGAATTTTTCAAGACCGCCTCGTTATGACCGCTTCGATAACCCTGCGTGACGTCCGTGCGGAAAAGACCGCACGATTTGACGCATAATATTATACTATACCCCGTCCGGATTGTCAAGTCTTTTTCCAAAATTGCACATCCGTGTATTGTACGCGCACAGTCGGTCAGATCCGGATTCCTTCCAGAAAATCCCGGAAACAGTCCGGTGCGTAGCGGTCGGGAATCTCCATGCGGATTCCTTCGATATGCAGGAAACGCGCGCTGTTGTAATTGTAGGTCGCCAGCGGACGGTCGAGTGCGTCATCCGAATGTGCCGCCACCAGATAACCGCTTTTGTCCGCGCCCGTAACCAGCAGGGAATGATAGAACGTGCAGTTTTCCTCACCCGCTTCGCCGGTACCCGTCCGCGCGAGCTGGATGACGTCCCCGATGTCCAGTCCTCCCGCGTTTGTTTCCACGGCGTACGGCCCGACTCCCTCGTTGGTCGTCATGAAATTGTAGAAATACTCCACTCCCGTCCACGCCGCCGCACGGTCGGTCGGAGAAATATAGTACCACCCGAACGTGGGCGTGTAATTCATCACGCAGGAGCCGGCGTAGATCGCCTGGGAAACGAAATTGGTGCAGTCCCCGCCGATTCCCGTATAATTTTCGAACAGCGGATTGCGGGAAAAAGCCCACCGCCGTGCGTACTCCACTGCGCGTTCCCGCTGATATTCCATCGTAACAAGCATTGCCGTACCTCCGTTTGTTTTCAGTTCATTATATGCCGTGTGAGAGAAAATTGGCACTTCCAAAATAGCGGCGGATGTGGTATCCTATAGGAAAGACGAAGCAAAGGAGCATAACAATGATCGTAACGACCAGCAGCAAGGACGAACGCCTGATCGAAAAGGCCCTGCGGTTCTCGGAGGAATACGGGATGCCGTACCGTGTGCGCGGGGAAAAATCCCTTGCATATCTGTATGAAACGGAGGATCCGCAGGTGTTTGTCGTCAACCACAACCGCGGACTGAGCTATTACGAAGAAGGGAAGAGCGAAGCGTTTTTTCATCCGAATATGGCGTTCCACCGTCTGCGGAATCTGCGGCAGGGGGGAAGCGATATGCTGGCTGCGGTCTGCGGACTGGAGCCCGGCATGACCTTTCTCGACAGCACGCTCGGTCTGGCGTCGGACGCGCTGACGGCAGCCTGTGTCGTCGGCGACGGCGGACGGGTCATCGGTGTGGAGAAAAGTCTGCCGCTGTACATTCTTGTGCGGGAGGGACTGAAATTTTACGCCGAACGTGAACCGGATCTGCGGGATGTAATCGGACGCTTGGAACTGCATCACGCGGACAATCTCGACTTCCTGCGGACGTGCGCGGACGGCTGCTGCGACGTTTTATATTTTGATTTCATGTTCCACCGTCCGGTGTCCGCATCGTTTGGGATCGAGGTTATCCGCAATTACGCCGCCTACGATGTCATTACGCCCGAACACATCGCCGAGGCTCTGCGTGCCGCAAAATTCCGTGTCGTCGTCAAGACTGACCGCAGCGGACACCGGAAACTCGCGGAACTGGGCTTCGACTGTCTCAAGGAAACCTCGCGCGGGGACTTCTGCTATATGGGATATATCAAATAACGGTTGATTTTTAATCAAACAATTGAGAATTGACGGGGCGGAACTCCTCTGTTATAATAAAAACATCACCGGTGAGCATCATATTTCTACGGAGGAACCCCTCATGAAAATTACGATCGGATCAAAAATCCGCGAACTCCGCCGCCGCGACAGCCGCACACAGGAAGAACTTGCGACCGCGCTCGGCGTGACCGCGCAGGCGGTCAGCCGCTGGGAATCCGGCGGAAGCTATCCCGACATGGAAATCGTCCCGTCGATCGCGAACTTTTTCGGCGTGTCCATCGACGAGCTGTTCGGCTATCACGGCGAACGCGAAGCCAAAGTTGACGCACTTCTCGCGAAGGTCGAAGAACTTGATATGCAGAACATGCGTGAGGATGTGACAGTTGACGAGTGTATTGCGCTTCTGCGCGAAGGTCTCGCGGAATTTCCCGGAAATGAAAAAATCATGTACCAGCTGGCAGATATGCTCGACGTTGCCGGCTGGAAACGCCACAACAACTGGCGGTATTACGAAGAAAAATATACGGATTCTGCGGATTTCGGCTATATCAAATATGACTGTGACCCCAAAAAGCAGAACAAATATTGGGTCGAGGCGGCAAAGCTGTTCGAAAATCTGGTGAAAAACGGCGAGGACAGCAGCATTGTCACCGGTTCGATCTGCGGTCTGATAGGCATTTACCGCTCGTTCGGCGAGTATGAAAAGGGTAGGGAGCTTGCCATGCGTCTGCCGACGGTACACCGGTGCCGCGAAGTCATGCTGTCGGAGGCGTACGACGGCGCGGAACAGAAGCGGCTTCTCGGACAGGCACTGCTGGAAATGGCGGATGAATTTTCCGAACGATTCATGTACGCGCTGGTGAACGACCGGACGAATTACGAAACGGAGCTGCCGATCGAAAAAGTACGCGGTCTGATCGCTCTGTTTGAACTCCTCTGCGACGACGGAAACCTCGGCGTACATCATGTGCAGGTATCGTATCTGTACCTCTACCTCGCGCGGCTGCAGTGGGAATACGGACATCACGACGAAGCGTTTGCCTCTCTCGACGATGCTCTTGCCCATGCAAAGGCGTTCGACGCTCTCGCCGGACAGGAGACCGTCACGCTGACGGCTCCGATGGTACGCGGCGCGGCGTATGTACTGACAGCACGCTATACGTCCGGTTACCGTACGATCGGTATCCTCGCGGAGCATCTGCCGGAGGATTTCCCGATGTGGTGCAATCCCGACTACCGCAGGGTCAAAGCGGAAATGGAAGCCGATCCCCGCTGGGCGGACTGGGTGAGCCGGTGTAACGGATAAAGCAATTCAACAATATGCGGACGATTTCCTTCTTGCATTATAAGGAGGCAAATCGTCCGTTTTTCTTGAAATATTCATGTTCTCCTGTTATAATAGATTTACAAATCCTTGTGTCAAAAAGGAGAACATCATGAAAGATTACCGTTCCGCGGAGGAAATGTTCGCTTTTTCGGACATTCTCTCGCCGCTTGTGGACTCCGTCCTGCCGCGCATGAAGGATCAGGGAACCCGTGAAGGGACAAACACCGGTCCCGCGCCCGACGGAAAACTGCCGTTCCTCGAAACCTTCGAAGCGTACCCTGATCTGCCGTATGTCGAAACCCTTGCCCGCGCGATCGTCAATTCGTGGACACAGGGGCCGATTGTTGTGTATGAGGAAGACCTCCTCGTCGGTGTGCCGAGACCGCCGTGCCGTCCCTTGGTCGAGCATTTCAGCTGGGGCATCCAGTACCACGAATGGAACCTGAACGATCCCGTGTACCGCGACCGCAAAGAGGAGATCATGGTGCGGATTGAAAAACAGCATGACCGCCTGTTCCCGCTCGGTGACGAACATATGGAAAAGGAGCGTGAAGCTCTCTTCGGGGACGCACGGCACCATATGGGCGGTCTGTGGTGGGCCGGCGGATATCAGGGTCACACCGTCCCGAATTACGTCCGTCTGCTGAACCGCGGGATTGAAGGCACCCTCGCCGACGTGAAAAAGTACGCGTGTAATACCAACGACGAAGAAAAACTCTCCCTCTATCGTGCGCTCGAGACCCTTCTGCACGGCATGACCGAGTTCGCGCTGCTCTATGCTGCCGAAGCCGACCGTATGGCGGACGCCGCAGAGTCGCCCGAAACCGCCAAACGTCTTCATATGGTGGCGGAAAACTGCCGCGCCGTATCGTTCGCACGTCCGAAGACGTATTATCAGGCGGCGCAGCTTGTCTGGTTTTACTCTCTCTGGGACTGGGTGGACTGTCTCGGACGCGCCGACCAGTACCTGTTCCCGTTTTACGAAAAAACGAAAGAGTCACCCGACGTTTTTACGGCAGATGACATCACCGCCGCGCTGTTCCTCAAATTCATGGAACACGGGGTTCACAACATTCCGCTCGGCGGTGTGAAGCCGGAGGACGGTACCGACGCGACGAACGATCTGTCCTACATGATCCTGCAGCTCGCACGCCGTCTGCATACCGTCCATCCGCGTCTTGTGGCGCGCATCCATAAGGATTCTCCGAAGGAATTCCTGCACCTCATCGTGAAAATGTGGTCGGAAGGAATGTCCGACCCGACGCTCGTCAGCGACGAACTCGTCATCCCCGGTCTGTGCGAATACGGCGTGGCTCTCGAGGACGCACGCGACTACACGACCCTCGGCTGTCAGGAAATCGAAATTCCCGGACGAAGCAATTTCGGCTGCGAGGACGGCGTCATCAACCTCGCGAAAATTTTCGAATACACCATCAACGACGGTTGCGACCGCTTCAGCGGTCACCGCATAGGGCTCGCGACGGGTCATCTCGCGGATTACGCTTCCGTGGAAGACCTGTGGGAAGCGTACATGACGCAGGTGCGCTGGTTCGTCGAACGCTGGGTGAAGATCACCAACCGCGGACAGGAGATCCGACGCGCGACGTTCGCGAAGCTCGTCAAAACGCTGTTCACGGATGACTGCATTTCCCGCGGAAAGAGCCTCGACGACGGCGGTTCGATCTACAATTACGGCGTGGTCGAGACGGCGGGTGCGTCCGCCGTGGCGGATTCGTTCGCGGCGATTGACTTACTCGTGTTCCAAAAGAAGCTGATTTCCGCCGAAACGCTCGAAAAAGCAATCGCGGCAAATTTCGAAGGCTATGAGCGCGAACGTCTCATGCTGCTGAATATGGCGCCGAAATACGGCAACGACGATGACCTCGCGGACGGTTACATGGCACGCCTGCTGGACGAATTCTGGACGGAATGCGGCAAATACAAATCCGTGCGCGGCGGCGTCTTCACGGGCGCATGCTCACTGCTCGGCGGCGGTATCGGCTACGGTCACGGGACATGGGCGATGCCGGACGGACGTTTTGCACGGACGGAGCTCG
>JBGVOJ010000671.1:0-19907 GCA_045126415.1 Eubacteriales bacterium
TCGGAGGAATCGCGCTGATTTCCGGTCTGGCGGCGGCGGTCAATATGCTCGTCAACCTCATCTTCGCCTACCGGACAAAAATGATCTCATGGGTACGCGCGGACGCAGCGGACATCGTGAAAACGGTCATTTCCGCATTCCTCATGGGTGCGGCGGTATGGTTTGTGTATCCGCTCACGTCCGGTCTGCCGATGATCGTCGGATTCGCGCTGTCCGTCATGGCGGGCGTGATCGTCTACGCGGTCTGCGTGACGGTTCTCCGCAGTGAGGAAATGCGCGGCATCCTGAAAAAACTGAAACGATAAACGATAGGAGAAAGACCATGATCCGTGTACTGAACATTCTGACCGACTCCAACATCGGCGGCGCGGGACGTCTGCTGGTAAACTACCTGCGCAATTTCGACCGCTCCGAGTTTGAGACCGCCGTCGTTCTGCCTGCCGGTTCCGCGCTGAAACCGTGCATCGAAGAGGTCGGTTATCCTGTCATTGAAATCCGGAACGGACGTGACAAAAGCATGGACTTTGCGGCAATGCGCGAGGTTCAGCAGATCATCCGTGAGTGGAAGCCGGACATTGTCCATACGCATTCTGCGTTCTACGGCAAGCTGGCGGCGTACTTCTGCGGCGTGAAGTCGCGTTTCTACACCCGCCACAGCGCGTTCCCGCCGTCAAGAAAGCTGACGACCTTCCCCGGGAAACAGATCAACGGTTTTGTCAACAACACCCTCGCCACCGACATCGTCGCCGTGGCACAGGCTGCGGCCGACAATATGACCGACACGGGGGTTGACGCGAAAAAGATCACCGTCATCATCAACGGTACGGACGAAATGCGGCGTACCACAGCGGATGAACAGACGGCGCTCAAGCGCTCGCTGAACATCGCGGACGGTACGTTCGTCTGCGGAATCTCCGCGCGGCTGGAACCGTACAAGGGGCATTCGTACCTTCTCGACACCATGAAAACCGTGCTGGCATCCCGTCCGGATACCGTCCTGCTCGTCATCGGCGGCGGTTCGTGCGATGCCGAACTGAAGGAACAGGCGAACAATCTCGGAATCGCGGATCACATCCGCTTCACCGGATTTGTCGACGACGTCGCGCCGTACTACAACATCATGGACCTGAACCTCAACTGCTCGTGGGGCACGGAAACGTCCTGTCTCGCCCTGTCCGAAGGGATGAGCCTGCACGTTCCCGCGGTCGCGACGACCTACGGCGGCAACCCGTACATGATTACCGAAGGCGTAAACGGTCTGCTCGTTCCGGAAAAGGACAGCGCGGCGATGGCAGAAGCCATGCTGAAAATCATGGACGATCCCGCCCTGCGCAGTCGGCTGTCCGACGGTGCGCGCGCCATGTTCGAACAGAAATTCACCGCGGCGGCAATGACCCGGCAGCTTGAAAATCTCTACCGGAAATCCGTCGGAAGATGGAAATAATATCCTTCCCGCACCTTCTCTTTCCTTAATACCCCGCAGAAATTGACACGCGGGGTATTTTTTATAGGCAAACTGCCAAAATGAATAAAAAAGACTTGACTTATTCAGAATATGGGTGTAAAATAAGACTAATTTTAATATGCGGGGTGTTTTTTTGAAACCTCCGCCGGAAAAATTTCAAAAATTCAATTTTACGAAAGCAGGCAATCTTATGAAAAAGACTCTCTCGCTCCTCCTCGCAGTCGTTATGATGACTGCGCTGGTTCTCACTTCCTGCGGCGGCGGAAGCAGCAAGATCTTCCTCGCAACCGGCAGTGAAACCGGTACCTATTACTCCTTCGGTATCGCACTCGGTCAGGTCATGAAAGACAAGATCGGTCAGGAATTCGGCGTTCAGTCCACCGGCGCTTCCAAGGCGAACATCCAGCTCGTTGCTTCCGGCGACGTTGACATGGCAATCGTTCAGAATGACGTTATGGACTACGCGTTCAACGGCACCAACACCTTCGCGGAAGAAGGCGCACTCTCCGGATTCTCCGCAGTGGCTACCCTCTATGCGGAAGTTATCCAGATCGTTGCAAAGCCCGGCATCAACAGCGTTGCTGACCTCAAGGGCAAGACCGTATCCGTGGGCGACGCAGGCTCCGGTACCGAATTCAACGCTGCTCAGATCTTCGAAGCATACGGCATGACCTTCGACGACATCAACAAGCAGTCCCTCGGCTTCACCGACTCCGCGGACAAGTTCAAGGACGGTCAGCTTGACGCGTTCTTCGTAACCGCAGGCGCTCCGACCACCTGCATCACCGACCTCGCAACCTCCAACGATTTCGTCATCCTCTCCATCGGCGAAACCGAAATGCAGTACCTCAAGGAAAACTACGGCTACTACACCGAATACACCCTCGCTGCAGGCACTTATGACAAGCAGACCGAAGACGCAACCACCGTTGCAGTCAAGGCTACCCTCATCGCTGCAGACGATCTCTCCGAAGACACCGTTTACAACGTAACCAAGGGCATCTTCGAAAACATCGAAGCGATCAAGGCAACCCACGCAAAGGGTGCGGAACTCTCCGCAGATGACGCGGTTCAGGGCGTTTCCATCCCGTTCCACGCAGGTGCTGAAAAGTACTTCAAGGAAATCGGCAAGATCGGTTAATCTTGAACCTCCGAACATTCTTTACGAACAAAAAGGCAGCGGCCGCAGCGATTGTCACTGCGGCCCTGTTTATTCTTGCGGCAGCCGTCTTTCTCAGCGTTTCCCTCATCCATCGTGACACGCTCGTGATCCGGAACGCGGAAACCGGTACCGTCTATGCCCGTTACGACTGCCCGGACGGTACGAGGTTCGAAGTCGAATTTCTCCATTCGGTGAACAAATCCCCCGTCATCGACGTGTTCGAAGCGTCGGACGGAATCATCCGCGTGGCGGAAGCGCGCTACTACACTTTCGGCGCGGGCATGCCGACGGAAGCGGATCAGCCGACGTGGGAATTCTCCTATGCCGACGACGGTGCCATCGTCGTCACGGGAATCACGTACACCTATGACAGCCTGAACTACATCGTCGGGACGGTGCATGACCATTATCTGACCATCCGCGGCGAACGCGTCAATCTCCGCGAACTCTGCGGCCGCAACGCAAAAATCGAAATATATCAGCAGAAGTAACTGCTGTTTTCCCATTCTACCCCACAGGAGTCCCATATGTCCAAAAAAATCAACGAACCCAAAGACACCGAAGTCCACTCCATGACGGACCTCCTCGCCGAAGACGATTCCTTCGACGCGGATGCGCTGCTGGCCGACCTCGACCGTGAGTCGAACATCCGCAGCTACAGCGGCACCGTTTCCAAGTGGATTCTCCGCGGCATCCTCGTCGCGCTGATCGGCTTCATTTTCTACTGCATTTACGGCTATATCGAGGAACGTGCGCGCAAGAGCCTCTTCCTCGGCATCATCATGCTCGCCGGCTACCTGCTTTATCCCCCGACCAAAAAGCACGACGTCCATCTCACCCACATCAAATGGCAGGACGCCGTCTGCGCACTCGTCGCCTTTTTCCCGTATCTGTATTTCGCCCTGAACGTCAACGCGTTCATTGAAAAGGCGACCAAGATCACCAACCTCGACATGGTGATCGCCCTCATCGGCGTCATCGCCCTGTTCGAACTCTGCCGCCGCGTGACCGGGATCCCGATCATGGTCGTCGCGGGCTGCTTCATCGCCTACATATTCTATCACTGCATGTTCGAACGCGGCTTTGACTTTCTAAAGACCGTCCGCACGATCGTTTACCAGCTCTTCTACTCGAACGTCTCCATCATGGGTTCGCCCGTCAATGTCTGCGTCAGCTTCATCGTGCTCTTTATTCTGTTCGGCGCGTTCCTTGAAAAGTCCGGCATCGGTACCTTCTTCATCGACCTCGCCAACTCCATCGCGGGCTTCTCCGCCGGCGGTCCGGCGAAAGTTGCCGTCATCTCCAGTGCGCTTGAAGGCATGTACTCCGGTTCCTCCGTTGCCAACACCGTTGGTTCCGGTTCCGTGACCATCCCCGTCATGAAAAAGGCCGGCTACCGTCCCGAATTCGCGGCGGCGGTTGAAGCGGCGGCGTCCACGGGCGGTCAGATCATGCCCCCGATCATGGGTGCGGCAGCGTTCCTTATGGCCGAAATGACCGGCTACACCTATGCCACCATCGCCACGGCCGCAATCCTTCCCGCACTTCTCTACTTCGCCGGCATCTTCCTCATGGTTCACTTTGAGGCAAAGCGCATTGGTCTGAAGGGTCTTCCGAAGGAAAGCATCCCGAACTTCTTCAAGCTGATCCTCCGCAAGGGCTACCTCCTTCTCCCGATCATCACCCTCGTCGGCCTGATGTCGGCGGGCAAGACCGCATCCCTCGCGGCTTCCATCGCGATTCTCGTCTCCATCGTGGTCAGCTTCTTCGACAAGGAAACCCGTTTCACCCCTGTGAAACTTCTTGAAACCATCGAAACCGGTTCCAAGAATGCGATCGGCGTAACCGTTGCCTGCGGTATGGCGGGTATCGTCATCGGCGTTATCAGCTACACCGGTCTGGCAACCACCCTGTTCAACGTCATCGTTCCGATCGCACGCCAGAACGTCTTCCTCGCGCTGTTCCTGACGATGATCGCGTGCATCATCTGCGGTATGGGTGTTCCGACCACGGCAAACTACATCCTCATGGCGACGATCACCGCGCCCATCGTTGTCGAAATGGGTATTCCCGTTCTCGCGGCACATATGTTCGTCTTCTTCTTCGGTATCGTCGCGGACATCACCCCGCCGGTTGCTCTCGCCGCTTACGCAGGCTCTGCGATCGCCCATTCGAACCCGCTCAAGACCGGCGTTCAGGCGACCAAGCTCGCGATCACGGCGTTCATCATTCCGTACGTCTTCGCGCTCAGTCCGGAAATCCTCTGGATTGATACGGACGCGTTTGAAGTTGTCCGTATCGTCATTACGTCCCTCGTCGGTATGATCGGGGTTTCCGCCGGTCTCGAAGGTTATCTGATGGTACCTGCGAAGATCTGGGAACGTCTGATTCTCATCGCGGCGGGTATCCTGCTCGTTATCCCCAGCCTTGCAACCGATATCATCGGTCTGATTCTGATCGTTCTCGGCATTTTCCTCCAGTTCCTTCGCAGACCGAAAAAGGCTCCCGCAAAGAAAAACGCATAAAAATTTTTACACATTAAAATCATAAACAGCAGAAGCACCGGACGGTATCTCCGACGATACCTGACCGGTGCTTCTGCCGTTCTTTCTCTCTGCTCTCAGTATATGCTGCGTACCGCCGGAAAAGTACGCGATTTTTTTATTTCCCGGCGCTGTCGGATTTCCGTCAGCCGACGTTCAGCACGAGATCCGCCGTCCCGGAACCGACGCGGATCTCCGAGGCCGGAACGATACTGCCGCCGTATCCCACATAGACATTGGACTGTCCGATCTCCAGCCACGGGCCGTAAAGGTATTCAGACTGCTCGTTCCGACTTCGTGTTGAGTAAGACAGGATGCGGAACGCGATCTTCGTTATTCCTTCGGGCACAGAGAAGGAATAACTGTTGGAGGGGCAGGCACTCCAGAACAGCTGTATCCAGTTGCCGGTGGCATATGTATAATCCACACGGAAGCCGCCGGTTTCCACCGCATCGGGAAGTACTTTCCATGTCAGATTCACCACACGGTTTCTGAGGACGCCGCTGCAGCGGAAATCGTGCGGTGCAAGGGTATACACATCGCTGCCGGAACAGACATACACCGGCGTTTCGATCTCCAGATACAGTTCATAATCGTCACGTCCGGCATACTCCGCCCCGTCCGCGCGATACAGCCCGACCGCGATCCGGTAATAGACAGCCTGCCGTTTTTCCAGATCGGAAATACTGTGTTCCAGTCCGGAATCCATACATTTCCGGTCGATCAGACAGCTTCGCGTATAGTCCGCTTCAAGCGCCATCCGCAGCGTACGGTACATCCAGACCCCGAGTGTACAGGCAAGATACCCTTCCGGCACCCCGTCCACGTTCCACTCGATCCGGGAAGAATGATCCAGCCGAAGTCCCGACGCATAGGAAATCCCGAGAGCCGACGGAGCAAGACTGCCGTCCCCCTTCCATGAAACGGTGAGGGAAGAGGAAGCCGTTCCGCCGTACACGATCTCCGCCGCGGAGGACAGCGTAAGACTCTTCTGTCCTTCTGCTGCCTTAAAAACTGCCGACACAGCCTTCGTGAACGGATTTGCCGAAAGCTGTCTTACCGTACCGTTGTATGTCACCGTCACATCCAGCGCACCGGTATACACCGTTGCCGTCTGAGGATCATCCGGTGTCAGTTCCGCGCGGAGACGTCCGTCCAGAAAATAGACCGTCAGCCGCGCCGTCATACCGCCGATGGTGAGATCGGCGGTATTGCGGAATAAAATCGCCATACGTACCTCCGTTATTCCGCGAGGAGGATGAAGATCTCCCCTTCGTCCAGCACATCGGGGAGAGTAGTGCCGTAGGCGATGTTGCGCACCACGGAAATCCCCGTCGTTTCCGGTGCGGCGGTGAGATTTCCGAGCATCTTACCGCCCGTCTTTCTCAACAGCATACTTTCCGGCACCCCGCCGACCGCTCCCGCATCCGCCGCAAAAGGAACGCTCTGCAGCGCATCCACGGTGCAGGTGACAAACCCGCATTTTCCGGAATCTCCGCGGGTATCGAGGATCATTTCTTCCGTCAGCGCCGTGCAGCCCGAAGGAACCGTAATTTCCGCCAGAACGAGGTCACGGATCAGTTCGGTATCCGTCGGAAGACCGGACGCATCCTCCGCCGCAACGAGATTGAATTCCCCGGACGCGGTGTTCAGACGCAGAACCACAGTATACGAATGTCCCGCACTGAGCATAAAACTCTGTTCCGTCTGCATCCACGCCATATAGCCGCGGATCCAGGCAATCCCCGCCGCCGCAGTGACGGACAGACCGCCTGCCGGCGTGATGCGGAACCCGCTCTGCGCATAGTCCCCGCCCGACAGAACACCGTCGGAATAAAAGGACGAAATCATCTTTGCAAAAAACGACGAATCGACCGCCTTGTCCCCGCGCGGAAACCCGTTCACCGTGTCAACCACAGCAGTCGAATCAAACATCCCGCCGTAAACGGGAAGTGTAATATCAGCCATAATGTCTCCTTATCAAATGGTGCTTCTCGGGGAGAAACTTTTTGAAAAAAGTTTCCCGAGTTTGCGAAGCAAATCTCGTACGAACCCCTCTTCAAAAACTTTCAAACAAATGAATCATCAAGGTACGCTGCAGATTTTTCGTTAAAATCTGCACAACCTATATTTTCCTTTCCAGTCTGAAGTTTTTTGGATGGGGTCGGGGGAAACCTTTCTGCAAAAAGGTTTCCCCGGTTATTTATTTCTTAATATCTTTTTCCGCCGAGCAGGCGGCGTACCTGACGGATCTCTTCGCCGAACGAGGGATATAACGTACGTGTCCCGTATTCCGTCACGTCGTCCACCGCCGTCAGGCGCATGCCGAACGCCAGTCCGAGGGCATCGTCCGCCACGTCGCAGATGTCACCGAGGGCATAATCCACGCCGTATGCGGGAGAGACACCGGTATCCGTTTCGGCGGCAATGTGGAAGATTTCGGCGTAATTCGCCAGAATTTCCGCGCCGCGCAGGTGAAGTGCGGCCGTATAGGCGGCGATGTCGGCAAAATCGGCGGGCTTCACGTCCGTCACCGGCTTGTACATCTCCCGCTTCGGATGTCCGCTGCTTCCGTCCACCGTGACCACCGTTCCGTCCGAGCCTTCGACGTAGACGACGTTTTTCATCCCCTCGGTGTCGCGCTCAAACCGGATGGACGCGATATTCCCGAACGAGGCGGAAAATACCGCCTGCCCGGGATTGTAGTTTTCCGACAGCTCCTGTCCAACCCCGGAACTGCGGTCGACGCCGCGTACAAGCCGGAACACCGGTACATTCCGGTCAGGGTCCAGCTCGATCCGGTACGACGCCCCGAACGGGCGCAGCACGGAATACAGCCATTCCGACAGCGTGTCCCATTCGTACGTCAGGCTGACCTCGTCGGAGATGACTTCGCTGTCCCCGAGGATCACGCCGCAGTCCCGCAGATTGGCTTCCACCGCCGCCGTAACCGCTTCGGTAAGCGTGCCGGTGAAGCATCCCTTTCCGGCGAGAATGCGGTCGTCGAACAGAGACTCGAGCAGACTTCCGCCCATTTCACAGCCGCCGCCTTCGTTTTCGTCGTCCGTGATCACATACGTGATCCTGCCGCATTTGATCCTGCCGTTCTCCACACCCGTACGGACGTACAAGGCGTCGTACACGGACGGCAGCAGTTCCTTCGGAAAATGCAGGGTGAACGCCCCGTTTTCGAAATACCGTTCCGACCAGACAATCGACGAACAGGCGTCGACCGCACCGGTGACCGGCTCAAAATTCTCATCAAGGAAATATAAATCCATGCGCCGTCCTCCGTCAGATGCCGAAATACAGGGGAACGTACGTCAGCTTCGCGCGGATGTACTCCGTCCCCTCATCGCAGAGGACAGCCACGACATTTTCCCCCGGCGGCAGACGGAAAAACGTACTGCGCCGGTCAAAGGAAAAATACCGTTCCCCGTTCAGATAAATGTTCTTTCTGCGGTCGCGCGTGTCGATCACCAGAGTGTCCCCGTCGGACAGCGTCACCGGACAGACAACGAAATCCTCGCCGCACGAAATCCCCGGATGTACGATATCGCCGCCGTCCGCGGTGATTTCCGCAACAATCCCGCACGCCGCGTCCCCTTCGTTGAACAGTCTTGTGGTGTCCGTCGTACGGAAAATCCCCGTTGTCATGCCCGCACCCGCGAAAAACGACAGCGGGGACGTCAGAAGCGGCACCGGATCGCGGAAAACGATCTCCGACGGTTCCGCCGCACGGAAGAAAACGTCCGGCGCAACAAATTCCAGCGATACCTCCGGACGGTCGTGCATGGTTTCGCGTACAAACAGAGCTTCCCCGCACGGAATCACGGTAATCTGACGGTGAACGCCGTAAATCTCCGCGTCGATCTCGCAGGTGTTCGCAGGATTCATCATCGTCACGATGCGGCGGCGGATATGCTCGGTCTCCTCCTCGTCCGCGTCGATCTCGAACACCAGACCGAGTTCCCTCTCCGCAAACCGTCTTCGCTCCGGATATCCGCCGTGACGGGACGCATACGGACGGACGGAAACGTCCAGTCCGGTACAGTCAAATCCGGTCAGGCCCCCGGCAAGCAGACGGCAGGGCGCGTCGGGGGACAGCTCCAGCGTGTGTTCTCCGGACGTAATCCGGATATTGTAGTTTTTCTCCATCTCAGTTTCTGAAAATTGCCTCACTTTCCCTGCGGATGCGGCGGGCCGTCTTGTACGGGGACGCGTCGCTGTCGCGCAGATAGATGTTCTGGGTCACGCTGCGTCCGCCGGACACCCCTTCCGTCATACGTACCCGGCCCGCGCTCCGTCCGACGCTGTCCATCGCTCCGCTCACAAAGTCTTTCCCGGACAGGATGCCTTCCGCAATCCCGCGCGAAATCATCACGCCGACCTCGTCGCGCATGAGTGCGGACGGGGACTGAATCGCGTAGTATTCCTTCACAGCCGCCTCCGCTTCCGCCGAAACCGTACGGATAGCCGCAACAACTTCCGCACCCGCCGCATAAATCCCGGCCGCGATCCCGGCCATCATGTTGTGTCCGATCGACGACCACGACCCGTTGTCAAACGACGTGACCGCCGAATGTGCAATCGCCTGTGCCGCACCGATCACCGCGCCGCTTCCCGCCGTGATCCCGCCCGCAAGTGCATCTGCCGACGCCAGCCCGGCTTCCGCCCACCCGCCTTGCACAAACGCTGCCGTCGACGATGCCGCCAGTGCGGACATTGCCTGTACCACCCCTGCGGAAGCACCCGCAATACCGCTCGCCAGATTCACGATGGCCGCCGTCAGGGACGCATCAATGGTCGTGCCGGAAAACGCCCCCGCCAGCGACTGATTGATATTCGCCGCCAGACTGCCGATCTGTCCCTGTACCGCCGCCACCGACGCCGAAAACGCCGCCGTGTCCAGTACAACGCCGATCGTTACCGATCCATCAGCCATAATTTTTCTCCTTTCCCTCTCCGTCTTTCCGGATCCGTACATTCGCCTTGGCACGGCGGATCCGGCGGCGGAGATCATCGTTTTCGATCTTCGCCGTATCCGTCTTCCGGAGGTTTACGACCCGCATGAACTCCGTTTCCGCCGGCAGATTCCACAGCAGCTCCATGAACGTCCAGAAATGCAGATGTGCCGGCTCCCTGTGCAGATCGATCCCATAGACCTGCAAAAACGCCGCGTAAATGCGCCCGGCATCCGCAGTGAAGTCAAACACCGGCTCGGCAGAACCCGCTTTTGACGCATTTCCCGCATGAATCCTCCGTCCGCAGGCCGCAAATTCCGTGATCCCGTGTACCAGTTCACGGTATATCTCCGCCGCGTCCTCCGCACTTTTTCTCCGCACGCCGTCCAGCGGATTGGCATCGGCAAAAAGGATCCGCGCCGCACACTCCGCCTTTCTTCCCACGTCCACAAGTTCTTCCGCGAACAGTTCGATCACAAGGATCCACCGGCGGAAGTCCGTATACACCGGATACTCCCGCCCGCAGACCGTGATGCTGTCCGGCAGACGGTCGGTCAGCAGATTAAACGCCATACGCATCCGCCTGCGCCACATCGGCCGCACGGCTCATGTACTTTTCCTCCACCGCCGCGACCTTTTCGCGGAACGCGCTCACCTGTTCGTTGACAAACAGGATGAATTCCATGTACGCCGTGGTGTGCGCATCCGCGCTGTACGCTTCACCGCAGACCGCCTCGCCCGTCCCCTCGCCGAGAACGGTGTCGAAAAAGCGGCGGATGATGAGGCACTGTCCGCGCAGATTGTCGCTTGCGCTGTCTCCGCCGAGTACACCGATTTCCGCGCGCAGGGTGTTCAGACCCTCGCACATGCGCGCCATGCTTTCGCTTTCGCTGATGTCAAACGGGTACTTCTGCCCGCCGTAGTTCCATGTATGTTCCATCGGAAACCTCCTTCCCATATTTTATCAGTCCGCAGTAAAAATACCGCTGGCCGCCACGTACACGCCGGGAATGATATCCCCGACCGCCTTCATCGTACCGGTGTAGCAGAGCGCGTCCGTACCTTCCCCGCATTCGTCGGGAATGACGGAATAACGTCTGCGGATCGCGCGGTACACGCCGCTCACGTCCGTCTCATCGAACATATCGACCGTGAGCACGTCCACCTGTGCCTTGTCGCCGCACATTTCGCGGTCGGTGATTTCACGCAGCACCTCGATCACGGCGTTGCCGCGGTATACTTCAAATTCGTAGTCGATCACCGGCGCATACCCGGTCACGTCGGTGCGCTTGGTCGCCTCGTGGATGTAGCGTCTGCCGTAGCTCACAGCGTTCTTCGACTCCATGAACTCGGTAAAACCTTCCCCGATCGGGCTCCACACCGGCGCGGAGTCGGTTCCGGTGTTCAGATAATGCTTTCTCTCCGCTCTGTTGACAATTGCCATAATAGTCCTTCCTTATTTTCTGATATAAAATTCCAGCAGATATCCCGCACGGAACTCCTCCGTCCCGTCGTCATAGACGGCAGACTTGGAATATGCCCCACCGAACGGTTTGCCCGAGGACGGCAGTACCCGCCATCCCTCAACCGGCATCGGCGTATCGTGGATGTACTCCGCCAGAGCCGCATAAAATGCCGCCGCATCCAGCTTGTCCGCCACGTTGTCCGCGCATTTCGGCTTGCGGATACGCACATCAAACGGGATTCCCGCCAGATACGAGCCGTCCACATACGTCCGGTACACGTCCTGACCGCCGGTCAGGGAGACACAGACCGCGCCGTCCCGCCATGTTTCCGGCAGGAAAACCTCGCCGCACCCGCTCAGATAATCGCAAAGGATTTTCTCCATTGCATAAAGTTCGTTCTCCATCGTTTATAGTCCCCTTTCCGCACGTCCGTCCGTCAGAGCCCCCGCCGCAGTGTTCACCCACTTCGCAAGATCAGCCGCCTTCGCCGCCTCGAACCAGTGTGCACACGCCTGCGGATGCACCTTCCGCGAAAACGGACGTTCGGCATAATAGCACAATGCCGCGTGCGGCGCGGTATACACGACCGTTCCGTCCGTTCCCGATCCCATCGGCACCGCGGAACGGCAGAGTTCCCCCGTATGGTACGGGACAAACGGCTCGCACGAGTCGATCACCGCCTGCTGCAGCTGCCGGGACGCCGACGGGATCCGCGCAAGCAGGACGTTTCCGATCCCGTCCGCCGATACAGTCACCTTCACCATCGTCCGTCCTCCTCATTTCAGCTTCAGGCGGACGTGCGCCAGCGGACTTCCGCCGAAATATCCGGCCTCCGCCACGCGCATCGTCACTTCCGCCTCCGTTCCGGCATGGAGGACGCAGCGGTCCCCCTTCGCCGGACGCGGCAGAGCGGTTTCCGTCCCGTACGGATCGCGGCATACGCTCCCGTTTTCGAAGAAGTACACCACCGCACTGTCTCCGTTCACATTTTCAGCATCCGCCGCGAACGTCTCGCGCACCATCACGTTTTCCAGAGTATAGCGGTCGTACGCCGGAGACACCGCCGCAGTGTCCGGCTTGTATTTCAGGAAGACGACCGCGTCTTTTGCAAATGTTCCCATACGCACCTCCCGTTTTCACACCCAGCGGGAGAGACATCCGGCGTTTTCCAGCAGAAGAACCGCCTGCGGCGCCACGGAGATCCCGCGCACACGGAGTTCTTCCGTGTTTTCTGTCTCGTAGGTCACGGAACGGTCACCGAGGGACTCACTTTTGATCCTCGCCGTCCCCGCACGGTCTCCCGCAAGGCTGTAATCAACCTGCGCACAGACCGCACGGAGAAAAGCGTCCGCCTGATTTCCGGAGAGATCATCCGCCGATGCCGGATACAGGAGAGCGCGGATGACCGTCTCCGCCGTGCCGACGGCGGAAGTGAACGAAGTCTCGTCTGCGGTTCCGCCGTGGATATCGCGGTAAAATTCATAAGTCATCATGGATTTCTCCCTCCTGTTATCTTTTAGCCGAGATAGCGCACCGCAAGTTCCGGATACAGGGTCTGGAAGGTATACAGCACGTCCATGGACAGGATCTCGCGCTTATAGCGGATGTCGTAGCCGCGGACAACGCGCAGGGAAATGCCGTTGTAGCTGGTCACATAGGATTCCACACCTGCCGGAGTCTGCAGAGGGCGGGAGATGAACGCGAACGCGTTCGGATGGAACACAAGGTTTGCGGAATGCGCGGGAATAATTTCGACCGCCGCAGACTTGTTCGCGGTCAGTTTCGGGTAAATCTGCACGGTCACGGCAGAGCCGGACACCGCCGCATCCGCCTTCACGGTGTAGGTCTTGCCGCCGATCTTCAGCAGGTCGCCGTGCTGGAGAGTACCGGAAGCGGAAGCCGTAAAGGTGACTTCCTCCGCGTCGGTGACATCGTTCGCGAGGGTCAGCGTACCGGTGTAAGCCGGCGCGTGATCCGCGACCGCCTGGGACATATAGTTGTCAATGCCGAACACACGGCCGATCGCACCGGTGCGGAGAGCATTGGTGGAGCCGCACTTTTCCGCGTTCACGATGGCGGGAACCTGCTTGAGCTTGGAGGTCGCAAGCGGACTCCATACCGCGCATCGGCCGCCGAAGGGAACCTTGTTCATGTCGAGCATATACGAAGCCTGTGCGATGTCGTCGAGACCGTCGGGAGTCGCACCGGCCTCACCGGCAATGTAGGGGATGTCGCGGTAGAGCGCGAGACCCTCCGCGTTGATCTTTTCGGCGAGAGCCGCCGCTGCAGGTTCAATGAACTGACGGGTCACGGAATCAAAATCACACGCCGCCTCGATCGCGCCGAGCTGAAGATCTACGGTCGCGATATGGTCGAGCTTCACGTCGATGGTGTCGTTGTCAAGGTTCTGCGCGGAAATGCCGGCGGAAGCGTCGAAATCGTTCGCCTCCAGACGGACGGGACAGCGCACGGAAACGACGTCGCCCTTCTTTGCGGCATTGCCGGGAATGGTCTCCTTGTAGACCAGATTCGGGAATACAAGGTTGTCGATCAGGCGAGGAAGTGCCTCTCTCGCAATCTGCTTTACGGTAAAATCAAGTTTAGCCATAGTAATAATCCTTTCTTTTATTGGGGATTTTCTTCAAACCCCTTTCAAAAAATTTCAAACAAATAAACTTGCAGAATTTCTGCATATTTTTACTGCTTCATGCGGCTGGCGTAGTAATCCGCGTCGCTCATCATGTCGGGATTCACGCTCTCCCTGCCGTGCGGCGCGCCGGTACTCACCGTCATCGCGGGAACCGTCACGGTTTCCTTCACCGGAGGCGGAACCGTCTCTGCCTTGTCCGCGAACAGATACGGATCGCTTTCCCTCAGCTTCCCGATCTGCTCCGCAATCCCGTGAACGCCGCTGTCATCCACGGTCACACTGCCCATGTCGATCACACGCATGAGCAGGCCGCTGTTCTTCGCTCCGGCGCGCATCGCCTCACGCTCCACAGCGCCGGTCACGCGCAGACGGTTCATCTCCGCCGTATGCGCCTTCCGCATTTCCGCGACGTCGCCGAACTCACCGCCCGCCTCCGCCGCCTTTTTCACGAATTCCTCGTACGACAGCTTATCACTGCCGAAAATGTCCGAAATCTTGGGCATTTCACACCTCAATCCACTTTCTTCTGTATTCTTCGACGGTCAGAATCCCCGCCTTTACCTCGTCAAGGTCGCGGGAACGCTGGCTTTCGGTGTCCGTGAAGTACGAATCGTCGAATGTCACCCGGATCTCTGCCGCCGCATCCACCGGAAGTCGGTACACCTCCGCCGCGCACCACAGCAGCGCACGTACCACGCCGCAGAGGAACGCTTCCGCGTTTTTCTGATGCTTCACGGCGTTCTGCAGCATATCCTGCCGCTCGCCCATGTACTGCGTCGCGGTCAGCTTCGCACGTCCCTCGATCCCGCCGAACGTGTAGTGATGCGTGCCGAGTCCGCAGCGGAACGACAGGTAGTCGAGCTGGCTCTGCACCGCTTCCGCATTGTCCGCCGCACGAAGTTCGGGATTGTGCTCCGTGATCATCGGATGATCCGCGATGTCCGCATCTCCGATAGTCACGAACAGCTGCTGCGCCACGTCATCCGGCGTGTACACGTTCCCGTGCTCGTCGCGGTTCACGAGGGACTGGTTGATAAACACCTTCTTCCCGCCGAGCTTGATGTCGCGGCAGAAATTGTTGAACGCCAGATCCACCCCGCGCAGACAGTCGAGCGCGTCCGCGAAGACCGACACACCCATGCCGCTGCCCTCGTCGATGTGGTTGACCAGGTTCGGCGTGAGGATCGCGAAAAACGGCACCGGCGAGCGCGTCTTGATGACATCCGCGTATTTTCCGCCGTCACGTTCCTTCAGCACGCCGTCCTCGCGGTCGAAGAACGCGTTGCGGATGCAGTATCCGCCGTCCTCAATGGTGTGCGTCTCCAGATACACATATTCTCTGCCGCGCTCGACGCCTTCGGACACAAACGCCGCCTCGGTGATCCGTCCGTTCCGCACGGACAACGGAATGATATGCGCCGCGTCCACGAACTCGAACGCCAGACGCGTCCCCTCGTCCGCCAGAAGCGCGCCGTCGACCACCGGACAGTCCGCGATGCGCAGGATCGCCGCTCCCGTCCCGACCGCGAACGCCTTCTCAACAAGCCGGTTCGCCTGACGGAAGAATCCGCTGTCCGTGAAGACCTTCTTCACGAACGCGTCCCCCGCCTCATCCGCGACGGACAGTACGGTACGGTCGTTCAGCAGCACCGCCGCCCAGTCCTCGCAGATTTTCTTCGCCATATTCATGCGGAACATCTCGCGGCGCACCGGACGTCCCATGGCATTGTTTTCGAGATATTCGTGGAACGCCTTGTTCTTCCCGCGCCACCACATCTCCCATTCCCGGATATACGCGTACATCGCGGACTCCGCCGCCGCACCGCGTTCCCCGAGAAACGCCAGAATCTCACTGTCAATCATGTTTCTGTTCTGCTCCTTTAAGCATTGTTCCGATTCATATACCGCTCGATCGAATATTCCATCGCGTCGAGGATGTCGATATCGGACGTAAAATTGTCAAGCCGGCGGTCATCCGCCGCATCCGGATCCCACGCCGCACCGCAGAGACCGTCCCGCAGTCTGGTACATTCCCGCGTAATACGGAACTTTCCTTCCGCCATGAGGTGATTCACGAACGCAATGCGGTCGGAAATCCGCCGTTTGGCGGCATCCTGCACCTTCGCCGTCTCGCCGGACGCCGCAAGGTACCGCCGCAGACCGTTGATGAGGTACTGCGCCTCGTTGTCCGCGAAAATGTACTTCACGTACACGCCCGGATAATCCCGTCGCAGACCGTCGAGAAACTGCAGACATTCCCGGTTGATCCGTTCCGCGTCGATCTCGCCCTTTCCTCCGTCGACCGCATGGTCGCGCAGGACAACGATTTGCCCGCCCTCAAGAAACGCACTCGCCGCAAACGTCGTTTTCGACCGGTTCCCGCCGAAGTCGATCCCGACATTCACGAAACGGATGTCCCGCACTTCCACGGCATCTACGGTAAATGCCGCCGGATTGTCCGCGAATTTCCGGTAGATCAGCCCTTCCGCCGCGCATCTCTGTCCGAGAATGTCCCTCCGGTACCACACCGACGACCGGTCGTACTGGGCGACAATGTCGTCGAGCCTCTCCTTTGTGATGACCGGATTGTCAAAAATCGTGAAATGTGCGTAGTTGTAGAAATCCTCCCTCACCTCCCCGGACTGCCGCATCGCCTCATATTTGTCGAGGTAATCGCGGTAGATGGGCGCGTTCGGCGCGCCGGGATTGAGATCCCAGAAAACCCGGCGGTCACGTGCGGCCAGCTGGCGGTTGAATGCCTCCTGAATGATCGCATCGTCATGCAGGTTGATCTCCGTCGCAATCCACATCCCGTAGGAATTCCCGCGGATCTTCTTGTACGAATCGGAATTTTTCCCGCCCGCGAAAATAAGGATCCGCTCGCCCCGTTTCGTCTGCACGCACAGGGCTTCGTTGTCGCGGTAGCGCGTCCATTTCGACCGTCCGCGGAAGATGTGCTCCAGCCCAAGACCGTTGCAGTCACCGAGATTCAGCTTCGCGTTGCCGAGCGTCGACCCGGTCGCAAGGTGGAATCTGTCCGGCGAATCCTCCAGAAGAGCCGCGAACACGAACACGTTGTCGACCGTCTTTCCGGCACGCACGGCCCCTTCCGCCACATTCACCGTCGCACGGAAAGCACGCCGCATATAGTCGCAGTGCTTCCCGCCGAAGATGTACCCGTTCCCCTGTACCGTCATGACGCACCGTCCGCTGCACCGCCTGCTGTGCCGACGGTACCGAAGATACTCTCACGCAGTTCCGTCAGTTCCGCCGCGCCCGCCGGACGTTCCGCCCCGTTTGCCGCCGGCTTTTTGCCCACCAGATCAAAATACAGTCGGATCGCCGAAACACTCTCGGCGTGCACCATTCCCCGCAGCACCTTCCATGCGTACGGGATATCCGCTTCCGCGAATCCGCGCGCCAGCGACGCCGCATATTCCGTGAAGCGTCCGTCCAGCACCCACCCGGTGAATTCCTCTCCGCTCACACCGAACTGCTCCAGCACCTCGTCCATCGGCTTCTGCCCGCGCACCATCGCGTACGCCACGTCCCGCTGCTTTGCCGCGAGACCGCCACCGTTTTCCGTCACTTCATCCATCGTTTCCCCGTTTTCTCCTTTCCGCCGTCCGTGAAAGATCACACCATCGTGCGCTTTTTGCGAACGAACTTTCGTTGTGCTGCTATTATACCACGGGAAAATTGTTTTGTCGTCCCGACTTTTTCCGAACTTTTTCCGCGCTCCGTTCACAATTGAAAACGAGGGGTAAACGCAAAAAAACAGCCGTTTTGTGAGGCAAAAACCTCAAAAAACGGCTGTTTTACAGACTATGAAATTTCCGGCAACCTTAATTATTTACAATTTCGAAACAATTCTCATTCGTTTCCGCGGACGGTCTCAACTTTGAGTATATTCGTGTTTCCGGGTGTCAGGACGGGCGTACCGGCGGCAATAACGACGATATCGCCTGGGAAGACGATGTCATCCTGCTTCGCGCAGTCGATGGCATGGCGGAAGAGATTGTCGAGGGAGTCCTGCACACGGGAGAGAACGGGATATACACCCCACGACAGCGCGAGCTGGTTGAGCGTTTTGAGGCGCGGGGTTGCGGCAACGATGGGCTGAACCGGACGGAATTTGGACATCCGGCGAGCGCTCTTGCCGGTGGTGGTAAGGGTAATGATGGCCTTGGCATTGATATCGTTCGCAGTGGTGCAGGCAGCGTCACAGAGCGCGTTGGTGATATCGGTATAGTCGATTTCGTAATTCATAAGCCCGTACGCATCCAACGCGAAGGCGTCATTTTCGGCCTGTTCGGCGATTTTCGCCATCGCACGGACAGCGCGGAGCGGATAACGTCCGACAGCGGTTTCGCCGGAGAGCATGATTGCGCTGGTACCGTCGAAAACAGCGTTGGCGACGTCGGAGATTTCCGCACGGGTCGGCGTGGGATTTTCGATCATGGATTCGAGCATCTGCGTCGCGGTAATGACCATTTTCCCTGCCTGATAGCATTTTTTGATGAAGCGTTTCTGCAGGCCGGGAAGACGTTCGAAATCGACCTCAACACCCATATCGCCGCGTGCGACCATAATGCCGTCGGAATATTTGAGAATTTCGTCGAAATTTTCGACGCCTTCGTGATTCTCGATTTTGGAGATAATCCGGATCTCGTGTCCGCTGTTGTAATCGAGGAACTTCCGCATTCCGCGGACGTCGTCGGCACGGCGAACAAACGACGCGGCAACGAAATCAACATCCTGTTCGATCCCAAACAGCAGGTCACTCTTGTCCTTTTCGGAAAGGTGAGGCATATCAAGCGGGACGTTCGGCACATTGACGCCCTTACCGTTCTTGATCTCACCGCCCGCGATGACCTCGCAGACAATCGCGTTCTCCGTCACCTCACGTACATTGAGTTCAATAATCCCGTCATTGAGCAGAATCGCGTACCCGGGTTCAACCTGTCTCGGCAGATCCTTATAGGTAATCGCACAGTGCGAGCTGTCCCCCGGCTCGTCCGGATCCCCGGTCGTCAGCGTGAAATACGCCCCGGTCTCCAGCATCGCCGACCCGCCTTCAAACTTCCCGAGCCGGATCTCCGGTCCCTTCGTATCCAGCAGAATCGCCAGCGGCACCGCAAGCCGTTCCCGTACCTCCTTGATCCGCTCAATCACCTCCGCATGTTCCTCGTGCGTCCCATGCGAAAAATTCAGTCTCGCCACATTCATCCCGGCCTTCACCATCTTCTCAATCATTTCCGTCGAATTGGAAGCCGGTCCCAGGGTACATACAATTTTTGTTTTCAGCATAACTAAATATCTCCCCCTTTTTATTCTGCTTCCATTATATCATATATCGTCGAAAATTACTATACCGTGTTTGAATTTTCAGGGGAGAGAGTGCAGAACGCTTGTTCAGGGGAGACGGTCGCTTTTTGAAAAAAGCTCCGCAAAAACTTTAATCTGCTGTAGCCGGTTTGTGTAGCTGATATGATATAGAAGGGGGAAAGAGGAGGAATTTTCGGTGGAGTACGGCTGAAATTTGTTAGACCTATAGCCATATAGTCATAAAAATCATCAGGAATAGTGGAGCGACTTCACGGGGCTTCGCTCCCCGTTCAGCACAGACCCCTTCCGTCTCCGGAATGTAGTGCGTC
>JBGVOJ010000672.1:0-2426 GCA_045126415.1 Eubacteriales bacterium
AATTCGGTCATCATACAGGTGCTCCAGCGGTCGAATCCGCCGCCGCGCTTCACTTCGGCGATCCGTCCGAATGTTGTTCCTTCGACGGCGTGGAACTTCCGGGTCGCTTCGCCGATTTCACGGCAGATGCGGGTATAGTCATCGGGAGAAAGGTCTGCCTGTCCTTCACTCATCGGAACACTCGGAATGCAGCGGACGATCATGAAATCACGGTCGATGAGGGATTTCGAGGTATCGCAGACGAGCACTTCAGATACGGGAATCCCGTGTTTGCCGCATAGTTTATAGACTTCACATTCCGATTCCATGAGGTTATGTTCAAAAGTCATGAGCAGATGACGGTTGACCGGACCGACACGGAGAACCACCGTACCGCAGTCCGCCGTTTCCACGCGGTATGTGGTGTTGAACAGTCCTCCGGTAAGGTGACTGCTGTGCAGGATAGGGGTATGCAGGGACTGTTCGATGATTGCCTGAAGTTCCTGCGAGGTCAGGTCGCGGCAGACAGAGGATGTTTGCATAGAAAGTTGAAACTCCTTATAGGGTCGATTGAATTTGATGGAACAGCGGTTCCTGCGGAAAGAGAACTGCCGTCAGAATGCGATTTCACATACCGATGTGCCGAACGCGGTCAGGCTGACCACGGCGGGAGTGATCCCGTCGGGCGCACCGAGAATCCGCAGACGGATGCCGTAGGCACGGACATCCCCGTCGATCTCGCGGTAGTCGATGCACAGGTCTTTCGTATTTTCCGCCGCGTCGACCAGCATCTGCCAGTTCTGCAGGGAGGGATCGGGGGCATATTCAAGGACATAGCGGAACGGTCCCGGAAAAATGCCGTCTAATATTTCCATGCCGATGTCGCGCCAGATCAGCCGTACGGCGCGGATGTGATATCGTGTACCGGAACCGAGACGGAAGGTCAGTACCGGAGCGGGGTCATTATCGGCGGGCTGCCACCATGTCAGAACACTCTCGTCGGAGGCATACAGGGCATCTCTGCCCGGAGCGGCACTGGTGGCGGTCGGACGCTGCATAAAGGTCAGCGGAAGCCAGCCGGCGTCATTTCCAAACTCGGGATGCGGCAGAACACCCGGAGCAAACTGCGGGAATTCCGTTGTCGCAGGGCAGTACAGTTCGCCGTCTTCGTTGATTCCGACGGGATCCATGCTGATCCGGCGTTCATACATATGATTATAATTGAAGGTATTGGTATAGAAGACCCAGAGCGTACCGTCCGGACCGTCTGTAAGGCATCCGTGACCGGCGCCTCGCACCAGACCGGTTCGTTTTTCCGTGAACGGATCCGCTTTCTGCGGACGGAAACCGGACAGCGGGCCTTCGTCGGAATACAGAATTCCGTTGGTGTAGGAACTGTACTCGGTACCGCTGGCGGCGTAGAGAAGATAATACCGGCTGCCGATTTTCTTCATCCACTGGCCTTCAACCCATCCCATGCGGGCATTCTGATGATGTTCGCCCATCCGCTGCCATTCCACGGACGGGTCAAACCAGTTGATGAGTACCGGTTCTGTGATCATTTCCCACGGACGGTCGGGATTCATTTCCGCACCGGCGGCTGCCGTGAATCCTTCCACGTCGTCCGCGTCGGTTTTCGGCTTGCTTGAATGCCAGTAGAAATACAGACGGTCCCCGTCGGCAAGGAAGCATCCGTCGGCGGGCTTCATGCGATTGCCGTGAACGTCGGTAATATGTCCGCAGAGGGTGAACGGACCGAGCGGATCATCCGCGACGTACAGTTCCGAACAGGAGTGACCGTTCAGATACCATTTTCCGCGGAACTGAACTACCGCCGGACTGTAGCGCAGATGAGGAATTCCGATATCGACATGCTTCCAGTGGATAAAATCTTCCGATACATAGGCGACCGCATAACTGGGATACAGGATCCATTTTCCGTCATGGTAAATGACGCTCGGATCGGAGACGGAGCGGTAATCCGTGATACTGCGGAGATCGGCACCGGTCTGTTCCGCGTCCAGCCATCGTCCTTCCGGAAGATCGGTGATGGAGAGGGGATTACAGTAGGTTTTCATAGAATGTCCTTTCCGAATCAATGAGAGTCAGACACGTTTTTCTTCATTATAACGTAGTTGCCGCAGACTGTCAAGGGACTTGCGGACATAAAAAAAGAACCGGTCACCCGCGTCCGAAAAAATACCGGAAAAATCAGAGTGACCCTTGACTGCGTCTTTCTTTACAAACACAATCAAGGGTCACTTGAAATTCTTGGTATCTAACATCTTTTGTAATCCTCTCTTTCTGCTGACTGTCCGCTGCCGATGTTATTACAGGGGACGCTTTTCGGTTCACCGGACTTCACCGGATCCGAACTCCGTTCTTACGAAGTTCATGGGAAATCCTGTACTTTTATTCGTACATTGGAGTGTTCCTCTCTTTCTTTT
>JBGVOJ010000673.1:0-2407 GCA_045126415.1 Eubacteriales bacterium
AAAACTGCCGACTGCCGTGAAGACCAGCACCGACACCATCATGACAAGGCCGTTTTTGATATCAAGAGTTTTGTTCTTCCCGTATGTATATGCCGACACCGCGCTTGCGAGGACGTCGCTTGCCAACGCAACGCCGACGGCGGTGTACGGCTCAATCCCGAGAAACGTAATCGGCATCGGCGAAATCACGGCGGCGGCACTCATTCCGGCAAATCCGGTGCCGAGTCCCGCGCCCATGCCCGCGAAAAAGCAGACCGCAAGGGTTATAAGAAGTTCCGTTGTCATGTTACGGCATCTCCGTTTCCGGTACCGGCTCTTCCGTCGGTTCCACGTATCCTTCGGGGTATTCGTATTCCATCAGATTCCGAAAAACCTCCGCACTGTTCGCATGAAGCTTTTCCGCCTTGGATTTTCCGGTGATCGCGGACATCGTCGAAACACGGCGGAGCGCGATGACCGCATCTTCCGGGAACATTTCCTTTGTCCCGTAGAATTTCCAGAATTTCGTTTCCGCAAGACGTACGCCGTAGTCGTCAATCGCGCCTTCGGGGATGTTTTCCTCGCCGAACAGCTCGGCAAGGGTCATGAATCCGCCGCTTCCGCTGACTTCCTGATACTGTTCTTCCGCGAGAATGCAGATCGACGCTTCGCCGCCGAAAATTTCATAGGTAAAGCGTTCCTGCACCTGCGCATTCGACAGACGGTCGTAGGCAACGTCTTCATCGTTTTCCTCCGCCAGCGCGATCATTTCGTTCATCTGATTTTCCGTCATGAACACCATGTCGTTGAGCTGTACGTAGGTCTTGCCGTCGTCGTTGAAGTCGGGACAGATCGTCTCCACGGCGTCGCAGAACATCTGGCTTTCGTTCGGCGTGATGTACAGCGGTCCGCCGTAAATCACGCGGACGTCAGGATTCTGCTGTCCCGCGAACTGTGCGACCGCGACCCCGATGATGACGCCGAACACTGCCGTCATCACGACTTTCCACTTATGATGATACCAGAAATTCCCCCACCGGTCGATCTCCAGTTCCTCTTCTTCCACATCGTCGTCCGAATCCTGCCCGAGCATACGGATCCGTCGGGCGGCGTTCGACTCCTCCTCGGAAATATTCTGTTCGTTCTTATCTTTTTCGTCCATTTCTTTTCTCCGGATAATTTTTGATTTATTTTTTATAATACCAGATTATTATTTAGAAAGTATGAGTAGATTGTGTACAATTCGTGTTTCCGGGGGCAAAAAAGAAATGCGGAGATTCTTTCCGCATTTCCTTCTGGGTTATTTTTGTTTTTTCCGTTCCGTCCCATGTCCGCCGCACTTCCCGCCGCATTGTTTTGCGTAGGGACAGCCGACGCAGTGTTCTCCGCGCTTTTTCGCCCGGTACAGATACAGCACCGCGGCGCCGACAATGAGAACAAGAACGAGAATCAAAAGGATATTTTCCATAATTTATGTATCAGTTCAGTGTTTCAGAGCACGCTCTTCCCGCAGCTTCCGCTCGGTATTGCGGATCATCGTGATCACGATCACCGCTGCAGCAAGTACAGCGATCAGACCTGCGATTGCCGCGCCTACATTCAGGGAAGCGGGAGCGGTCACGAGCGTACCGATGGTGTATACGAAATAAGCAACCGTGTAGCCGACGCCGAGCTGGAGACCGATGCCGCCCCAGAGCCATTTTGCGCTCTTCATTTCCGCGTTCATCGCACCGATGGCCGCGAAGCACGGCGGGCTGTAGAGGTTGAACATCAGATAAGCGAGGGCCGCAATTTTGGTGATCGCCATAACACCGGCCACTTCCGTACCGGCGCCTTCCATGAGGGCGAGTTCTTCGGTGTCAATGAGGTTGTCAAGACCGACGAAGCAGACCGCGAGAGTACCGACCACGTTTTCCTTCGCGATGAAGCCGGTGATAGCCGCTGCCGCGAGTTCCCAGCTGAGAACGCCGACGATCGGAACGAGAAGGTACGCAAACGGTCCCGCAATGGAAGCGAGGATGGATGCGTCGGAGGTTTCGGCAACCTTGAAGGTCCAGGTGAAGGTCTGCATGAGCTGAACGACGGTGTTGCAGAGGAGGATAATGGTCGCCGCCTTGACGACGTATGCCCAGCCGCGGCTGCACATGGACTTGAATGCCCCCCACAGACTCGGAATTTTATAATCGGGAAGTTCGATGATGAAGAAGGATTTCTTTGCCTTATGACCGGTGATCTTGTTGACAAGAAGTGCGCCGAGGAAGATCAGAACGATGCCGGAGAAGTACATCAGGGCGCTGACCCAACCGGCATTTTCAAAGAACGCACCGGCGAACAGGGAGATGACCGGAATCTTCGCGCCGCAGGGCATGAACGGAGAAAGCATCGCAGTCGCGCGGCGTTCCCGTTCGTTGCGGATGGTACGGCTCGC
>JBGVOJ010000674.1:0-3569 GCA_045126415.1 Eubacteriales bacterium
CCATGTGGAAAATATATGAAGAATTCTACGAGGATGATATCACAACATCCGTCCGGTATCAGCGCGGTCAGATGACCGACTGGCGTATTTCCGGACTGACACCGATGGGAACAATCGCTCCGGTATGTGGTCGGGAAATCGAGATATGGGAGATGGAGTTTCAGTATTACGCTGAAATCATGCGTGGTAAACTTTACCTGTATGACTATGAGACCTCGGACGGAAGCGGATGGTCAATCATACATAACCGGTACTATCTTGTTTTCGATGCGGAAACAAAAGAAGAACTGTGGCGTTACAATAACTATAGTCGGGATGAGGAAGATGAATTTTACAGCTGGCTCACTCGTGAGATGCGTTACTATGAGAAACCCGGAAGGGATTTCAGCGAACGCAGAAATATCGCCGGGATGAGTCTTGTTCAAATTGCAAACAAGCTGGAGGACGAAGATTCCAACCCCTTCCATTATGTCGATCGGGTCTGCTACAAAGTGGAATTCGTGCAGGCAGACGAAGGAAAATACGGCAGGGAAGAAATCTGGCGGGTGATCGTCAACGACACCGGAGAGGAACTGGGTCGTGTCCTGTATTTCCCGGAACACGACGATATCATGATACTGAATAACGGATAAACAAAAATGAAAACAGCCGCAGATGACCATCTGATCGTCTGCGGCTGTTTTTGATTGCATAATATTTCTACAATATTCAAAAAACTATTGACAAACTTATTCTAATGTGTTAGAATAAGTATAAATTCTAACACATTAGAGAAAATAAGGGAGCACCTGTATGGAAACACCGAAAATTTTTGAGAAAGAATATAAATTCTGTCTGATCCTGTGGGAACATGAACCGATCCGCAGTGGCGATCTCGCCAGACTCTGCGAAGAACAGCTCGGATGGAAGACCACCACCACCTATACAGTGATCAAACGCCTTTCCGACCGCGGTGTGGTGAAGAATGAGAATATGATTGTAACCTCTCTGATTTCCAAAGATGAAGCACAGGCAGCGGAAATCGATGAATTTGTGGAAGAGAAGTTTGAAGGATCCCTGCCGGCGTTCTTTGCGGCATTTACGAAACGGCAGAAGATATCGGATAAGGATCTGGACGATTTGCAGTCCATGATCGATCAGGTCCGGAAAGGCAGAAACAAATGACAGAATTGTTTCTGGGTATTGTCAACCGAAGCATCACGGCAGGGATACTCGTCCTGCTCATAATTCTTCTGCGTCTGCTGTTCCGGAAAGCGCCGAAATGGGTTCATGTTTTGCTTTGGGGATTGGCGGCTGTCCGTCTGGTCTGTCCGTTCGGTCTCGAAAGCTCTTACAGTCTGATGCCGAAGACCGATTGGATTGAGGAAGAGCAGCTATCCCACGAAGCAATCTATGAATTCTCCGGAGTTCCGGACAGTATCTCGGTCGGGGATGGTTCAACATCGGACACGGACAGTACGGTTCCGTATTCACCGTCCGCGCAGAAAACCGGAACTCCCGGAGACAGCCGTACCGTTTTTGTCCTCTCCCGCATCTGGGCTGCCGGAATTGCGGTCATGATCCTCTATCTTGCCTGCAGTTATCTGCGGGTGTACCGGCATATCCGTTTGGCAGAGGTATTCGAAGATAACATTTACACAAGCGAAACGGTCGCCTCTCCCTTTGTCTTCGGCTGGATCAGGCCGCGGATCTGCCTGCCTGAAGCGATGGATGCGGTCACCATGAGTTTCGTAATTGCTCATGAAGAAACGCACATCCGCAGACGTGACCACTGGTGGAAGCCGTTCGGGTTTCTTCTGCTGTCGGTCCACTGGTTCCATCCGCTGCTGTGGCTGGCGTATATCCTTTTTTGCCGGGATATCGAAATGGCGTGCGATGAGCGTGTGATAAGGGATTACACCGATCTTCAGCGGGCTGATTATTCCGAAGCCCTTCTGGAATGCAGTGTGAAGCGCAGGACGATTTCCGCCTGTCCGCTTGCATTCGGGGAAGCGGGGGTGAAAGCGCGTGTCCGGGCGGTGCTGTATTACAGGGAACCGGCAGCCCTGACCAAGGAACTGGCGATCGCTGTATGTATCGCGGCAGCGGTCTGTTTTCTGACCGATCCGGTCACGGATGACCCATTGAACTCCCTGTACGCGGAACCCGAACCGGTGATGGAAATCCGGATATGGCAGAGAAACGAGAAGGAAACGCTGGATTATCCGGACATCCATCCGAACCACCGCTTCTTCTACGATGTGGTTCCTCTGCAACTGAAGGAAGGCGAAACCATCGAAACAACCGCCGTTCCCCGCACCGTCTGGAACAATACCGTATTTGAGATTCTGTATGACGGCGACATCCGGGGACATTACGATATTGCGGCAGAAAATATGATTTTCTATACCGGGGAATCGGATATGACGCCGGCAAACCGCGGAGTCGGAGACGGTACTCTTCGTATGAATGATGACGCGACGTTCACAGGGAACCGGAAAATGACGTTAAGCGTTCGAAATCTGACTCCTTCTTTCGCCCTGGCGGCACTGACCGGCAGCAACTCCATGATATCCCTGTCCCACGCGGACGCGTTCCGGGACAGCTGGAAAATCGAACGATTTTATGAAGTCTATCCGGAATCGATGGAACTGGGCGGAACATATGCGGATCTGCAGAATCTCCGTCGTGTTGTCATGACGAATTATCTGACGATTCAGGCGATGCACCCGCTCAAGGAAGACACCCCCGTTGCGACGGCGGTTCTGGAGATCACGACCTGTTCGGAATGGTACGGTGCCGAACAGAAGGAAGTGATTATCGGGTTGGTGTTCGACTGGTGCGACCCGAACTGCAATACCGGAAAGGTTACGGTGGTCTCCTACGAACAGTCGGACTTTTTCGCAATGGAATAAAGAAAAGGAGGAAATCCCATGCCAAATAAACGTCTGCCGATACCGGACTTCATAAAAATCCCGCTGATCGTCCTCGGGATCATCCTTGCTGTTTTCGTGTACTCCTTCTGGGGATCGAAACTGGATTCGCAGAACAAAGACACGAGAACCGCCGAAGCGTACGGGCTGGATTCTCTGTACGCCGAACCGGAACCGATCATGGAAATCCGTGTGTGGCAGAAGAACGAAAAAGACTGGACAGATTATCCGGAACATGATTCCTTGTCGGATTTCTATTTCGAGCGTATTCCACTGAAACTGAAGGAAGGCGAAACGGTTGATACAACATACGACCGGTCGAAACAATCGTCAGAATATGTATGGTCTGCCATAATTGATGTTATCTACGACGGCAACATCACCGGAAACTGCAATATCGTCTTACCGTTCATGGTGGATTACACAGGGGAGACAGATCGGATTCCGAGTTATCGGGTGACCGGAGAAAACGTGCGGCGGAGCAATGACTCGACATTCGAAGGAAACCGCCAAATGACGCTGAGTGTCCATGATTTTTCACATGATCTTGCCGACAGTCTGGATCACTCCCTTTCGGTAAATCAGCGCGGCAGCGCAGAAGCAACACTGCGCAGCATTGAGAATAACGGTATCCGCTGGAAGGATCATTACCGTACG
>JBGVOJ010000675.1:0-1644 GCA_045126415.1 Eubacteriales bacterium
CCGATGGTCGCATGCTCCGCGATCACCTTGCGCGTTCCGTATTCCGCCGCTTTCTCAAACGTCACAGGCTCGCTGTGCCACGGCGTATGTACCATGCGCGTACCGCCGTCTTCCCCGCCGGCCTGTGCCTCCGGTATCATATACCCCACACAGTCCACCAGTTTGACGCGAAGTCCCACACCTTCATCCACAGTGATATTCACCCCTTCGTCGGGAATGAACTTCGGTTCGGTCGTCATCACGGCGCGTCCCCCCGCACTCTGCGGCAGTTCGTCGCGGGAACGCTCCCGGTCGGATTCATCGCGGATATTCGGAATCACCACGGACTCCATAAACCGCTTGATGAACGTGCTTTTTCCGCTGCGCACCGGACCGACCACACCGATGTAGACATCTCCGTGCGTCCGACCCGCGATATCCTTATAAATGGCTGTATCCGTCACAAAAAAATCCTCCGCATGTTTTAGCTTTGCTAAATCCTATGCGGAGGAACTTTGATTTATGCGATTACCATCTGGAACAATCCGTAGAAAATCGGGATCAGCAGGGCGGGCAGCATATTGCCGACCTTGACCTGCTTGCCGAAGAACAGGTTCACACCGACCGCGAAAATCAGCACTGAGCCGACCAGCGACAGATTCGAAATGACCGCGTCGTCAAAGAAATTCCCGATGAATCCCGCGCAGACGGTGAAGAACCCCTGATACAGCCCCATCGGAACGGCGGAAAACAGGACACCGATGCCGAGCGTGGAGGCAAAAATCATCGTGGAGATGAAGTCGAGGATGGACTTGGAATAAAGCATCGTAGGGTCGCCTTCCAGACCGTCACGCAGTGCGCCGACAATTGCCATCGCGCCGACGCAGACGACGAGCGTCGCGGTGACAAATCCTTCGGTGAACTTCGAATCGCTGCTTCTGAACAACGGAATCTTCCGGATGCGGTCGCCGAGGCCTTCGAGGAAATCCTCAATACGGAGGAGTTCTCCGGCAAGCGTACCGAGCGCGATGGAGATGATCATCATCATGATTCCGTTCGCCGACAGCGAGCCGTCCGGCTGAATGACCAGCATTTCCTGCAGGGTACAGCCGATCCCGATGAACATGGTGGCAAGGCCGAGAGCCTTGAGCAGAGAATTCTGCAGATTTTCGGACAATCCTTTTTTCGCAATTATACCGATCAGACTGCCCGCGATGACCGCAAGCGTATTAACAATCGTCCCGATACCGGGCATAATATCCACTTCTTTCTTATCCAGTTTAAAGTTCTTTGGATGGGGTTTGGAGAAACTCACCCAAACAAAGACAGCTGATTGGTTTTGGACATTCCCTTCATCGCGCCGTTTTTCTCGAGCAGTTCGAGGACGGACTTGGACACCTTGGCGCGCGTCCGCAGTTCCTCAATGGAGAAAATATCGCCGGACCGCATCGTTTCCATGATGTGAATAGCCGCCGTTTCGCCGAGCCCGGGGAGCGAGGTGAACGGAAGGCGGATCTTCCCCCTCTCCGGCAGGTACTTCGTCGCGTGGGACTTATGGATGTCCACCGGCAGGAAATCGTAACCGCGCTGGAAACATTCGTTGACCAGCATCAGTGCGTTTGCCGTCGCCGCTTCGGTCGGAGTCAGCTCGTTTTTGCGGCGCAT
>JBGVOJ010000676.1:0-2081 GCA_045126415.1 Eubacteriales bacterium
AAGAGGATTATGCAACTATTACAATCTGGCTTGTGATTATCACACGCTGGACTACTTCTGCTATCTTATGGAGTACAGTTGCTTAAAGACGATTGCCAATAAGCATAAAACCAGTATCCGCAAAATCATTCGCCAGTATAAAGACAGGAAAACATGGTCTGTCCCTTATGAAACTAAAGCAGGGACGAAACGTGTCCGCCCTGTTAAAATCGCAGACTGTAAGCGTGGCGAAGCGAGTGACATCATTTATCAGAGAAAGAAATTTAGCTGGAAAACCACTATCAGACAACGGCTCAATGCCAGAGTTTGTGAACTATGTGGGTGTAAAGAAGCCGATTTGTATGAGGTTCACGTTATACGGAACTTAAACGAGTTGGGCAATTCTGATTGGGAAACCGTGATGAAAAAGAGGCGGAGAAAAACGCTTGTTGTTTGCAGCAAGTGCCATGAAAGAATACACAGACACTAATCAATACGTCAATTACTAATGGGGAGCCGGATACTTCGAGAGGAGTAAGTCCGGTTCCGAGGGAGGGTGTAGGAAACCTACCGCCAGCGGTGGCAAGGCGCCTTTACCCTACCCTACGACCTGCTTGCTTCCAAGGAAATCGAGAACATCATGGAAAACTCGGACTATGTGTATATGCTCAATCAGGCGGCAGGCGACCGTCAGATTTTAGCCCAGAAACTGAACATTTCCCCGCACCAGCTTTCCTATGTGACCCACTCCGGCGAGGGCGAAGGACTGCTGTTCTACGGATCGGTGATCCTGCCGTTTGTGGACAGATTCCCGAAGGATACGGAACTCTACCGGATTATGACCACCCGCCTGATAGAAACCATTTCAACATAAATCAAACAACAGAAAGGACATTAAGAATATGGAAAAGATTCTCGGAAAGTACATTCATGACAAATTCGGCATTCTCCGCACCATTAAAACAGACGGAGAGTATCTGTTCTGCGCCAGAGATGTTGCCGCCATGCTCGGCTTCTGTGATCCGAAAAGCACGATTGCCTATCACTTTCCCGATGCGGAAAAGTATGAGCATTACGCACTCGGCAAACAGACCCGTATGTGCCGGATGAAGTTCATTTCCGTTGAGGATGTGGAATATCTTATGGATCGCAGTACGAGCGATACGGTCGGCGAATTCCGTTCATGGTTCTGTGGGGATGTCCTTTATGCTATGGGATGCGGTGCTGTCACGGAAACCGATGATCCGTATGACCCCGAACGTGAATATCTCATTCACTTCGGGGATTACATGAAGCATATCAACGACAAGCTGTTTCTCCTGATGATGCTCCGCAAGCTGACAGCCGATGTAAAGAAACTGCCGGTATGTCAGTATACGAAGGAAATCCATACGTTCGCCGAAAATTGCGGCAAGGAAGTGGAAGCACTGTGGGAAAGCTGGGGGATTCCCGAACAGTATATCGAAAGCGATGATCCGGAGGATATGCTTGATCTCATCGAAACAGAACTGATTCCGCCGGAACTGGTGGGATACCGGTATGTACCCGTCACGATGCCCAACGAACTGGATGCGGAATCCAAGAAAGAAGAATCTGCCGTTGGGGACAAACTGTATGATATGTTTGACATCATGGAAAAGTTCATCGGAGAAGCTGCAGACAAGGTGAACATGGTGCATAACGCTTTGAAGAAGGGGAAAGAACTCTGCCGTACAGGAGAACCAGCGTGATCGGAAACAGGCAGAAAACGTCACGGCTCTCTTTTGAGGAAACGAAAACTCCGTCCAGACTGTCCCATGAACTACAGGATATTCCCGTAAATCTCGCGGTCGGTATGGTGCATCGGGAAATCCATGAAAGCGAACAGGACAACGTGGGAGTGGAAGCGGCTCATACAATCGAAACCGGTGCGGAAGTCGGCGGACGGTTGGTACAATCCGCTGTACATCGTGATATACGCCGTACCCGGTCACACCGAGATACCGGGCAGAATCCCGGATATTCGTCCAATCCATACTCCAAATATCAACAGAAACGGGCAATCAAACAGAAATATGCCACCGCAAGACATTCACACACCACCGTCAGAACCGTTGGAGATA
>JBGVOJ010000677.1:0-2460 GCA_045126415.1 Eubacteriales bacterium
AATGCCTGACAGAACCTGTCGTCGGAGAGAACATCGCGGAAAATCCGCTGTCTGGCAGCAATCTCTTCCGGTGAAGAAGTGAAATTGAATTCACAGTCAGTCAGCGGATAATGGAGAACGTCCAGAATTTCACGGGAGACAACCGGACAGTTGTTCTGAAAGATATCGGTGAAATGTACAGGAATCATTCGTGAGGCTTCCTTTCTACAGTAATATGATGTTGATCCGGTTCCAGAGGAGAATGTTGACAACGATACAGAAGATGAACCAGCCAGTCAGCAGGCAGTTCAGTTTTTTTGTGGAAATATTCATGGAAGCGCAGGTTTTGCAGTAGTTGTTCCATTTAAGAAAAGAATACAGAAACATCGGCGGGGTGGCGATTGTGAGGACGGAATGACAGCAGAAAATGCAGATAAAAAAGATCAGCAGTGTACGGATACCGCGTTTGATGATGTAGTCTTTCGGCATACACATGTAATATCGGGTGTCGTCGAAGGCTGCGGTGATTTCGTTTTGAGCTTCCTGCAGGGATTCGTTCCATGAACGTTTACGACTTTTTGCGTAAGTGTCGCCAACATCCTGTGAATATGACATACTCTTCCCTCCCTCTAAACATTTGTCTGAGATTTGGTGAGAGACTGTACCCATTCTGCGGCATCCGCAAACCGCCGGTCATCTCTGGCAGGATTCAGCCATGCCCACGCCTGCCGGTCGTTCAGGATTTGCAGAAGCCTGGTCGGATTGTCTGCATAACGGTAGGAACAGACACCGATGTATTCTCTGGAACCGTCCGGCAATACAGCGATATTACGGTCTTTTGTCAAACGGACGGAACCACAGCCGGTATAAAGCAGTGCATCTTCAGAAAGACGGAACCAGTGAGCATAATATTCCACAGCGGTATCAAACGTCTGCCAGGCTTCCGCTGTTTTATCCGAGCTGAACAGGCAGGCGGAGAGAACCAGACTTTTGTAGGCATATGCACCGAGCCATGCGTCCGGAAGAATTCCGTTTTTACGCAGAGTATCGAGTACTGCAAGATTTTTCTGCTGAATCTCACCTTTCCGCTCCGGACCGACTGCATCAGGTATCGGACTCATCAGCATCTCATCTGTCTGAATAACCCGCAGAAGGTCATAGTAATCCGCAGCACCGCTGAAATCTCCGTCAATCATCCGGCACATTGCCTGTACATTCTGTTGACGCAAATTTGTTTTTCTGGGCAGGCGGTGCAGCCATTTTCCGCGTTCTTCCTTTGGAACAATGCGGCACATAGTACACAACACACTTTCCCGCAGATCGGGATCGGAGGACTCCGCAAGGACTTTCCGGCAAAGTTCCTCGATGAGGATCCGGTTTTCCGGACGGTCATACAGAAGTTCTGTGATCAGACGGTGGATGATCACACAGTCGTTCGGGTATTTCCGATATTCTTCCATGATCCGGCTGAGACGTTTTTCGTGATCCTCTATATTCTGCAGTTCACAAAAAAACGCGCGTTTCTGTTCCCGAATATTGGTGGTGACATTCCCCATCAGCTCATCTACCGTGATACCGAAAAAATTTGCAATAGGCACAAGCATTGAGATATCCGGTGCGCCTCCGCGTTCCCAGTTGGAGACCGACTGAGGAGTCACGCCAAGCTCTGCGGCAAGCTGTTCCTGTGTCAGATGAAAGCTTTTACGGTATTTCAAAATCTGAGACGATAAATTCATTCTTCTCCTCCGGCTGATTTGTTTATATAAACAATTATACCGCATGGAGAAGATTCGGTCAATCAAAAAAATAACGTGAAAACTCAAATACCGTTTGAGTTTTACCGGGCAAATATATTTATTGAAATTATTCATCCCATAATTCCTGCAGTTCTCCCTTGATTTACCGTAACGTTGTTTTTTATGTTATAATTGATTCATCGCTGCTGTGTAGTAATGATTGATATGTTTTCGTTTAAATTATACAGCATATTGTATTCATCTGTTTTTACAGACAATCCGGAAGTTTTTTCATGAAATGGTTTACGATCATATTTACCCTTCTCTGCTTAACTGCCTGTTCGGTCATCTCGCCGGAGCCAACAGCTCATGCGGGACTGATCCGGCAGAGACAAAAGAGACAAATGAAACAGTAATGGAAGAACCTTCCTCCGCTGTTGTTCTGCCCGAAGACATCGCTGCACAGGCGGAGGTTCTGACCGATCATCTCATCCGGTTCGTTATGACTCCGGAATGGATGGAGGAGCCTTTTGAATACACAGACGAGAATATTTTCCGCTTTCTTGTTTCCCTACCGACCGTACAATGTCCGGTCTGTTGGGGGAAGCCTTTGAGCAGTACTATGCCGACGGTACGGTCCGATTCAACGAATTCATGCGGTTCCGCGTAACATTGAAAAACGGCGATACGATTCCTCTGACCGTTGTGGGTGTCGGGAAAGGCGGCGCACATAGTTCGGAATCGA
>JBGVOJ010000678.1:0-3469 GCA_045126415.1 Eubacteriales bacterium
GTACATTGCGGCATGACGGAGGTACGCTCTCCCTTTACAACCGCATCACGATCGGGGACAAAAACGAGCCTGCGTACCGCATACAGAAATAATCCGGCGTAGATTTGTCACGGAATTTTTATTGTCGTGTATAATATTTTCCATCGGATCACGAGGACAAAACAAGGAGGAACAAAACCATGCGGAATACCATAAAATCTTTCGCACCGCAGCATGGTGCGGACATTTTTCAGCAAAATAAACCGGCAGCCCATCCTCTGGACGGCAATCCCGTCCCCGAAGGAAATGCCGCCGACGAACAATGGAAAGAACTGCAGGGAATCCTTTCCCGATATTACGGCGAGTGGACATCTCCGGATTATCCGGGAGCCGTCAATACGCGGATTCCGAATACGGCGCTGCTTGGCAACGGAAACATCGGTGTCTCTTCCGCAGGCAGTGACAGCCGGAAAAGCTTTCATGTTTCCAAAGGGGATTTCTGGGAATACAACAATTGTCCTATGCGGATCGGAACGATTTCCGTCGGCTTCCCGCCGGAAGAAAATGCGGAAGCACAGGCTCCGGCCGAAAGCGTTGATTTCCGGGAAACCGAGGATATCCTTCACGCAAAGACCGTCACCCGTCAGACGCTCTGCGGGATCCCGCTGCAGATGGAAAGCTGGATGTCCGCCGTCACCGATCTCTTTGTTATGAAGATCACGTCTCTTGCGAAGGAGACGGCGGCGGAAATCCGGATTTCACTGGAAGCACGTGTCAACGGGGAGCGTCCCGTGACGGCGGAAGTGGGCGGGGATTGTATGATTGTGACCCGTTCCACGGTGGGAGCTGTTGTCTCCGACCCGAAATCGTATACATCCAAAGCGGCCATGGCTGCACGGGTCATCGGGAAAAACGGCGTTTATGCGGTCAGAGACGGCAGTACGGCGTATGTGTCGGTGCCTCTGTCTCCCGGTGAGACGGTTTATCTGGTGACTGCCATCTGCGGCGGCGGACGCACTTACGATTGTTCCGGCAGCCTGTGGTCCGGCAGAACCGAGCCTGTGGAAGAAGCAAAAGCGCTGCTCGATACCGTCACTTCTCCGGACGACGCAGAGTCTCTGTACGAAGAACATCTGCAATGGTGGAAAAATTACTGGATGCAGTCGTATATCCGGATGGATACGGAGGATGCGGATCTGGAGGTGCTGCAGAAGTATTACTATGCGGCGCAGTATGAGCTGGGCAGCGGCATCCGGAAGGGCAGAATTGCCGCCGGTCTGTACGGCATCTGGCATACCAGTGACAAGCCCAACTGGCACTCGGACTTCCATCTGAACTATAATTTCATCTCGACCTATTACGGTCTGGCAACCGGCAACCGTGTTTCCATGCTCCTTCCCGCCGTGGAGGCGCTGATGGACTATGTGCCGCAGGGGATTGCGAATGCAGGTTCCCTGGAACAGCTGAACGCCGTGTACGCGCCCCATGTACGGGAACTGATCGAAAAAGGGCAGATCGATCCTGAAAACGGGATTCCGGACGCCATTCTGTTTCCCGTGGCCATCGGCCCCTACGGCATGACGCTGGAACACAATTCCTATCATCATGAAACCGTCAATGCCCCCTTCAGTGCGTATCCTCTGATCGAATATTACAACTTCACACAGGACGAGACGTTCATGAGGGATACGTTGTATGTGTACCTGAAGTATGTCCTGAATTTTCTGGAACACTGGCTGATCGAAGAGAACGGCGGATATACGCTGTACGCCGGATACAATGAAGGTTCCTGGGCGGTCAATCCCGCGCTGGAACTGTCCGTTTACAAAATGTGCCTGAAGTACGGCATCCGGATCAGCGAAAAGCTGGGTACGGATGAGGAAAAACGTGCGGTCTGGCAGAAAATCCATGACGGTCTGGCGGCGCAGCCGGTTGTCGAGAACTACAACAATACCGGAAAAACGCTTCTTTCTCTGGCGGAAAAGGAATGGCGGAACAAAGAGTGGATGACCATGTCCACTCCGGTACCGGGAGACGGCAACTGTATCCCGCTGGAATCCATCATTCCCGGCGAGGTTTTCGGGTACTATTCCGACCGGAGCGATCTGGAAATCCTGCAGAACACGATTCAGGAGTTCTCCGACCGCGGTGCGTGGACGCAGATCAACAACTTCCCGAAACTGTCCCCCGTGGCAGTCAATGCGCGTTACGACTGCCGGAAAATTATTGCAGGTCTTTCGGGTGCGATCCGCAGCCATATGAAGCAGAACATGATGATTGATGACGGGGTACATGGCATCGAAAAAGCCGGTGCCGCGAAAGCGATCCATAATATGATGCTGCTCAGTGACCGGGGAGTGATCAAGCTTTTCGGGAACTGGCCGGAGGATAAGGATGCAGAATTTGTACGTCTCCGTGCATCCGGAGCCTTTGTTTTTTCCGCTGCCTACGACGGGAACACCCGTGAGATCACCGAAGGAGTAACGATGTACTCGGAAGCCGGAGCTGTGGCTGTCATTGCGTCTCCGTGGAAAGAGGGAATGATCGTTCTGGACGAAAACGGCGGCTGTGTGGATACGGTCACAGGAACCGCGCCCAATCATCCGGAGGAGATTACCTATACCTTCCGTACCGAATCCGGCAGGACCTACATTATGCGGAAATGTCCGGCGACGGAAGAAATACAGTAAAAATTAACATAAAATCCGTGAGAAGTTATTGAAAATATGGAGTATGATCCGTATAATATAAGTAAAGTGATAATTTACCAAAAAAGAAAGGAACGAACCTATGAAACGGATTTTCACGCTTCTTCTTGCGGCACTCCTACTTTCCTCCTGCGCTTCCAATCCGGAAACCTCTCCCGAGGAAAACGCGGCTCCCGCAGATGCTGCCGTGACGCAGACTCCCGCCGCCGAAGAAACCGTCTTCGACGCCGAAGAACAGCTTCCTCCTCCGGCAGTGGAAGACATGAACGGCGCGGTACTGACCATTCTCAACTATACGCCCGAAGCCTTCGGATGGGCAAACACGCTGATGTTTGTTGAAGAACTCAACGGCGAAACGCTGAATGACGCTCTGTTTGAACGGGAACGCAAGGTGGAGGAAACTTACAATGCCTCACTGGAAGAACTGGCGACCGGCGATGTTGTCGGAACCATCACCACTTCCGTGACGGCGGGGGATTCCACCTTCGACGCGGCGATGCTCTTTGACGCGAACGTCACCAACATCCTCCAGCAGGGACTCAGTCTGTCGTGGGGGGAACTTGAGCTTGATCTCACAACCCCGTGGTGGGACAACGCGGCGACGGAACAGTACAATTTCAAAGGAATCCAGGCGGCGGTTTCCGGCGCGTTCAGTTTGTACAACTATTCGACCCGTCACTGCTACGTGTTCAATGAGGACATCATGAACGCCGTTGCGCCGGAAGTCAATCTGTTTGACGAGGTGCGCGAAGGGACATGGACGGTCGACCGGATGTATGAAC
>JBGVOJ010000679.1:0-8304 GCA_045126415.1 Eubacteriales bacterium
CAAACAATATGTCAGCCGCTCTTTCTGACGAAAAGCTCGGACGGCGGCAGCCAAGACGAGCGGTGGTTTCCTTACCGTAGCTGAATTCTATAGTAACGTACTATATCATCGTATCTGAAGCCGTCAGCGCTGAACGGGGAGCGAAGCCCCGTGAAGTCGCTCCACTACTCCTCGTGATTTTTATGACTGAATGGCTATAAGTCTAACAAATTTCAGCCGTACTCCACTTACAATTCCTCCTTTTCCCCCTTCTAAATCATATCAACTGCAATAACCGGCTATAACAGTCCAAAGTTTTTGCGGAGCTTTTTTCAAAAAGCGACCGTTTCCCCGTCCCTCCACCATTGCACTCTCTATATTTCCTTATACTTCCGGCACATGATGATGCTCGTCCCCCGTATGAACACGGGCGCGGACGTCTGCCTGTTCGCCGACCAGTGCCTCCAGGGTCGTCAGCGTTGCCTCTGCATCGTAGGTCTGGTAGTGGACATGCAGACGGTCGCCGCCGCCAATGCCCGGTTCGTCATGCGGAGCGTCCGGATTACGGTGCACGGAAAGAACGGTGCAGGTCGGCGGCCAGAGGATATCGCGGATCTCTTTACCCACGACGAACGAATCCGGTGCAACGGTCAGATGCAGATCGACGATCTGCGGGGTTTTGCCGGCGTGTGCCGCTTCCGCTTTGCTTTCAATAACCGTGTCGGTAAACGCCGGAATGCCGAGCGTTTCCACCACAAGGTACGCCACCGTTACGCCGATCGCGATCGGAAGCAGATTCGGAAGTCCGCCGAGAGCTTCTCCCGCAAATGCCAGTGCCATCAGCGGAGTACGCGACGCCGCACCGAGGAACGACGCGACCCCGATGACCACCATTACGCTGTAATAGTCCTCCGGCAGGATCCCGGCCGTGGTCAGAATGTCGCCGCAGAGCGCACCGAGGATCGCCCCGAACGCCAGCGTGGGAACAAACAGACCTCCCGTCACGTCCGCGTTGTTCGCAATCAGCAGAAGAAACGCGCGTACAAGGAACCACACAATCAGCAGATACCACACGCCGTGGCCTTCCATGAGCTCGTCCACCAGATCGTGCCCGGAACCGATACAGTCCCCGGAGACAAAGCCGACGCACGCCGTCAGCATGAAAATCGCCGTGATTTTCACCGTGAACGGAACACGTCCGAGCGTGTGCTTCACCAGATGGCGGATTTTCCGGTAAGCGACGGTGAACACCGCCGCAGCAAAACCGACGGTCAGGCCGACCGCCAGTGCCGTCCAGAAATACATCAGCGGCAGTTCCGGCATCGCAGGAAACACAAACAGAGCGTATTCCATGTCCGTCAGTGCACACAGCAGCTGCATCACCGACGAACCCGCGAGTACCGCTGTCGCCGTCGTCAGAACGATCATCGGCGAGAACCGGCGGTGCGCTTCCTCAAACGCAAACAAAATCCCCGTGAACGGCGAACCCGTCGCGGCGGCAAATCCCGCACAGGCGCCGCCCGTCATGATGTAGCGGTCCCACGCCGGATGCTTTTGCACGATCCCGCGTCCGACCGCCGTCCCCATCTGCACGCTGGGACCTTCGTTGCCGAGCGGAACTCCGCAGAGGTAGGTCAGCATCGCGGATGCGAAAACGAAAACGATACTCCTGATCCATCGGAAGGGAATCAGTCCGCGCAGAATTGCGATCGCGGTCGGAATTCCGCCGCCGCGGCAGTCCGGCACCTTCCGCAGAATCACCGACGCGGCCAGTCCGAGAAGTCCCGCGCCGAGAAGAAGCAGCGGAAAATACCCCGGATGTTCGCGTACTGCGCCGTACACCGACGACGACAGCTCAATCACGGAAGACGCGGCCCATTTGAACAGAAAGATCAGAATCCCCGTCCCGGCTCCGGCCGCCGTGGAGAATACAAGACAGGGGATCAGAATATTTTTTACGTAAGTTGAACGATTTGCAGGCATAGGAACCCCACTGTATGAAAAATAATGGCTTATTATAGCACATATTCCGTGCGGATGCAAGAGAACCCCTCAGTCTTTTTCCAGTTCGCGCACAAGTTCCCGGAACAGTTCCGCCGAAGCTTCTTCCGGCTGCGTGTGGTACTGGACGAGGTCGTTCATGAAGAATTCGACAAACAATCCCCGGAACGCCTCCTGCTCGATAAAGATTTCCGAATGCCCCTTTCCGAAATCATAGTCAGTCAGTGCGGGGGTAAGCTGTACGCATTTTTCCCCATAGCACACCATCTCGATCGGGTGATCGTTGGCATAAATCCGCTCTTCCGTTTCAGGTTTCAGGAGATAAATGCGGAACCGCTCCCCGGATCTGCCGATGCAGTCGTTCAGAATCCGGATACGCTCCTCCACGGTGAACGGACGCATGAAATACGCGTGATCCGCCATACAGCCGGTTGCCGCAAATTTCCGCATGGCCTTTTCCGATACGACCAGATGGGTGGTCTGCCGGTTCGAATGGACGTTGTTGTAGCGCTTCCGCTGAAGCATGACCAGTGCCGCCACGGTTTCCTTTGTCGCCGTCAATCCCATGGCTTCACAGCCTTCCATAAATGCGGCTTTCATAATATCAATCGGAATGCAGTTGACACTTACGTCCGGACGGAATTTGTAGATATCGCTCTTTTCCTCCAGCTTCCGGTAGCGTTCCATGAAACCGATGAAATTGTAAGTTGCCGGGTCTTTCCGGCTTTTGATCGGCACTGTCCGGAAATTCGCTATAAATGTCTGCCATTTCCGGTACAGTCCCTCTCCGCGTGTCAGAATCGCCGTCCGTTCACTGCAGAACAGAACTTCATATTCCTCGCCCGTACCGCAGCGGACCGCCATCACGTTCAGATCAAAAACACCCTCGGAGGGTTCCTGCGTGATCGTATACGCCGTGTAATTGTCGAGCGCCAGCATCGGGACGATCCGTCCGATGATCTGCACCAGCCGCCGCGGATAACCGTCCGCGTTGAAGAAATACTGCTCCATAGAAACCGTATGCGTCTGCGAAACCAGAAATTCCGCCGCAGCATCCACAAGGGAATGGAAACTGCAGTTGATCAGCAGACACTCCGACGACGTATCGGACAGCATTTTCCCGAATTCGGTCAGTGTTCCGTACGGCTCGGCGGTCAGCAGGCGGACTTCCCCGCGCGGGTTCTGCCGCCGGTACAGCAGTGCCCACAGTTCACTGAAAATAAAGCTGTACGAGCTTTCTTTTTTCTGGCAGGAAATCGAATCGTCCAGCATCTGCACCTCTTCCGTCGTCAGAGCAAGCTGCCGGCTGTTCATCAGAAGATTACGGAAATTCAGGATGGATTTTTCACCCGCGTTGTTGTTCAGGATGCGGACGATGGTTGTCTTGCTTTTCAGACCAAGGAGCGCGGCAAGCTCTCCCGTGGAAAGTCCGCGGCTCTTCATGATCCGGGCAAGATATTCGGCAAATCCGGTGGTATTGTACGGCATGGGGATTCCTCCTGTCAGCGGGTACGGTTGTATTTTATACTGTTATTATACCATATTTCTCCATCAAATGCAAATATCCGAACACATCGGACAATACGTAGAAGACTGCGGCAGGCTTCCCTCGCTTGACAAAGATGTCCTCCCCGTGATACAATGAAAAAAATTCACCTCCGGAGAGGTCTTCATGAACGAAATCATTCCCCTTCTCCTGCGCTGGTACGAAACGGTGCGGCGTCCGCTGCCGTGGCGCAACTCCCCGACACCGTACCACGTCTGGATCTCCGAAATCATGCTTCAGCAGACGCGCATCGAGGCGGTTCTGCCGTATTATCACCGGTTCCTCGCCGAACTGCCCACCGTTTACGCCCTTGCCGCCGTTCCCGACGACCGGCTGATGAAACTGTGGGAAGGTCTCGGGTACTACAGCCGTGCGCGGAATCTGAAAAAAGCAGCACAGGTGATCGTCGCGGAATATGACGGCGAACTGCCCGGTACGGCGGAAAAGCTGCAAAAACTCCCCGGCATCGGGGATTATACCGCCGGTGCGGTCGCGTCCATCGCGTTCGGACAGCCGGAACCCGCCGTGGACGGAAACGTCCTGCGCGTGTGGAGCCGGATTACCGCGTCTGCGGAAGACATCGCCCTTGACAAAACAAAAAAAGCCGTCCGGGAACAGTTGCGGGAGGTCTATCCCTCCGGACATGACGCGGCGACGCTGACAGAAGCCCTCATGGAACTCGGCGAGACAGTCTGTGTCCCGAACGCCGCGCCGAAATGTAAAATCTGTCCGGTCAGCGAACACTGCAGGGCGCACCTCACCGGAACCACGGACGATTATCCGGTCAAAAGCAGCAAAAAAGCGCGGCGGATCGAGGAACGTACCGTTCTTCTTCTCCGCTGCGGAAACCGTTACGCCATCCGGAAACGTCCTGCCGGCGGACTGCTCACGGGAATGTGGGAATTCCCGAACACCGACGGACATCTTTCCGGAAAAGAAGCTGTGGAAAAGTGCAGGATTTCCGTTAAAATCAAGGATATCCGTCCGATCGGGACAGCAAAGCATATTTTCAGCCACGTCGAATGGCACATGATCGGGTACGAAATCACCGTCGCGGCGGAAGATGCTGCGCTGACGTGGGCGGACGCGGAAACGATCCGTCAGACCTATGCCATCCCGTCCGCGTTCCGGTATTTTACGGGATTATTGAAATAAATTTTTCCGTTTAAAAGTTTTTGAAGTGGGGTTTGGACGAGATTTGCTTCGCAAACTCGGGAAACTTTTTTCAAAAAGTTTCTCCCCAATTCCAACCTTTCCTCCCCAAAAAGACTCTTATTGTCAGCAGCTGCAAAACAACACAACCGAAAGGGAGTTCTCATGCGATACAGTGAAATGACCGACACCGCGCTGGTCGAATCGTCACGGCGCGGGGACTGCGACGCCTTCGGCGAGCTTGTCCTCCGATATCACCGGATGGCACTGGCCGCCGCCTACCGCGCCGTACCGTCCCCTGCCGATGCCGAAGATGCCGTACAGGACGCGTTCATCGCCGCATGGCTGAAGCTCGGTTCCCTGCGCGAACCGTCGAAATTTGCCGCGTGGATCTGCCGGATCGCGAAAAACAAAGCGAAAAAGCTCGCCGTAAACGCCCCTGACCGCGTTTCCTTTGAGGAACTGTGCGAAACCCTCGGCGAAGACGGCTTTGCGGCGGATTCCGATACGGGAGAGGCACTCCGCATGACCGTCGGCACGCTGCCCGCGCCGTTCTCCGAAACCATCACGCTCCACTATTTCGACGGCTATTCCGTGAAGGAAATCGCCGCACGGACGGGAGTTCCCGAGGGAACGGTCAAATGGCGGCTCAGCGAAGGCCGGAACAAGCTCAGAAAGGAATATGGGATGAACAGAGAAAACAATATCAACACCGAAATCGTCGATACCATCATGGAGCGCATCCGTTCGCTCCGCAAGTATTTCCGTCACGATAAGACAAATTTCCGCCCCGAATATGACAAACTGATCGCGGAAATTTCCGCCATGCCGCCCACCGAGGAACGCGATGCCCTTCTGCTGAAGGCAAAATTTCGCGGCTATGTGTACGATTCTTCCCTGAAAACGCCGGACCATCTCGCGGAAATGCGGGATCTTGCCGTCCGGCTCGGCGATGAGGATTCGCTTGAGAGCATCTGCGAGGAAGAATACCGTTTTCTCAGCGATGCCGAAAAAGTGACCAAAATCCGGGACGAACTGATTCCCTTTGCGGACGCGCACGGCTGGAAAAACCTCCGTACCGCACTGGAATTCGACCTCGCGCAGGCGCTCCACGACTGCGGCGAATTTGACGAAGCACGCGCATATTTCGTCCGCGTGACCGAAAACGAACCGGCGGACACCGTCCGTCACGGCATCGCCAAAGGCGGCATCCGCGCCATTGACGAGCTGCGGGACGCCGATCACGACCGCTGCTTCACCAGCTTCGGCGGCTACGGCTACGAACGCCGCGGAACGAAGCTGCTCTCCGGCGATTACCGTTGTTTCAATATGTACAACTTCGATCTGCAGTTCTTCGCGGCGTGCGGGATCTTCTACAATTACGAACTTGCCGACCGTCTCCTGCATGACGGTGCGATGAACCCCGGGGATTCCGTGAAGGCCTCCGCGGACGACCACACGCTCACCTTTGTCCGCAGGGATGTAACTGCGGAATGGGACGGCGGCATCATGGACGGCTGTGAGGAATGGGTAATGGATTCCGCCGCCGTGAACAAGCGCACGACCGTTTACTGGAAGCGCGGCGTGGGCATCGTCCGAGAGGAAATCGAACGCTTCGGCGAATCTCCCGAACGCTCCGCTCTCGTTCTGCAGGATTACACCGTGACGGACGACGGAACGATGATGCCGTTTGCCGTCGGGAACCGCTGGGTCTACCGGATCGAGATGTACGACGACCGCTTCTCCGGCACGACGGAGTATGAGGTTCTCGCCGTGGACGGGGATCGTGCAAATTTCACGGAATTCACAAAAGTCTATCCGGAAGAAAAATGAGCAGTGGTATAAATTCAAAAAAAGCACCGTTCCGGTGCTTTTTTTCATATAAATCAAACGTAAATCTGACATCCCCGCTGCCGGCGCAGGACATCATATCCCGATATACGCATTGGACTCCACAAGGATCCGCTGGATCTCCTTCACGTCCGCCGCCTGTACGGTCGTGCCCATCCGGTTCGCAACCGCCGCCCCGACACCTGCCGCTTCCCCGGTGGTCGTACAGATCGGGATGATCCGCACAGACGCCTGCGCTTCGTGGTCGACGGAAATGCAGCGTCCGCCGACGAGGAGGTTATCCGCGTCCGCTTCCTTCGGGATGAGCGAACGGTAGGGGATCGTATACCATGTTCCGTTCGGGAAATAGTAGTGGCTCGTGCCGGTTCCTTCGGGATTGTGGATGTCGATATCGTAGTTGCCCGCCGCGATTGCGTCATCAAATTTCAGGCAGTCGACGAGATCCTTACCGGTGAGGACATATTCGCCGTCGAGCATGCGGCTTTCGCGTACGCCGATGCTGGGCGCGGTATAGACGAGCTTCGCGTTTTCCATCCCGGCGAGGTTGTTCACGCGGAAGAATTCGAGCAGTTCACGCACCTGCCGTCTGGCTTCCATTTCGGCACGTGTGACGTCGAAGGGATCGACGGGGTTATGCTTGACCACGCGGGTGGTATTGAAATGGAGCATCCCGTCAATGGGGTAGTCGAAAACGAGGATATTTTCGCGGGGATTGGTGAACCGTCCGGCGTCGAGCCATTCCTTATGGAGGCGGTTCATTTCCTCACGGTTGGCGTAAAACGCCTTTTTGTCGACGTTGGCAACACGGAAGCAGAGGGTCATGGGCTGGCAGAGGTGATCAGGCTCCCGTCCGAGGATGGTAGGAACCCCGCTCATGACGCACAGGTCTGCATCTCCGGTACAGTCGACGAACATCTTTCCGCAGAACGTAAGCACACCCGCCTTGGTGACAACGGAAAGAGACGTAATATGATTTCCGTCCTTCGTCACCCCGCAGAGGATAGCATGGAACAGCACCTGCACCCCGGCTTCGATCATCTTCCGGTCGAGCAGCAGCTTGACGGCCTCGTCAAGGAATCCACTGTCCCCGCGGATATCTCCGCTCTCCTGCAGATCGCTTACCAGTTCCGCCAGAATCCCGCGGCTGAGGTAATGCTTCTTCGACTCCCCGTTCTCATCCTTCACCGAAGTCGCATACGGCATCAGCGGAAAAATCAGGCAGTTCGAAGCCGCTCCGCCGAGAAATCCCGACGCTTCCAGCAGCAGCACCTTCTGTCCCTGCCGTGCCGCCGCGAGAGCTGCCGCACATCCGGTAAACCCGCCGCCCAGCACGATGACGTCATAATTCATTTCGTATGTCATGGTTTTCTTCGCTCCTTTTCTGGTGTTTTTCTTTTATTATATTACAGAGATGGCGGGATTGCAAGGGGTTTGAAATGGGGAGACGGTCGCTTTTTGAAAAAAGCTCCGCAAAAACTTTGGACTGTGGTAGCCGGATTGTGTAGTTGATATGATATAGAAGGGGAAAAAGGAGAAAATTTTCGGTGGAGTACGGCTGAAATTTGTTAGACCTGTAGCCGTGGAGTCATAAAAATCATCAGGAATAGTGGAGCGACTTCACGGGGCTTCGCTCCCCGTTCAGCGCTGACGGCTTCAGTTACGGTGATGTAGTACGTCAATATTGAATTCAGCTACGGTAAGGAAACCACCGCTCGGCTTGGCTGCCGCCGTCCGAGCTTTTCGATATTTTGTACGCTGACGTATCGTCCGCACAA
>JBGVOJ010000680.1:0-5581 GCA_045126415.1 Eubacteriales bacterium
ACATACCAGTCCGCGCAGAACGACCTGCGTGCGAAAATCAAGGCACTCGGGCACGTCAACGTCGAAGCCGTGGAGGAATACAACGAGGTCAAGCACCGCTACGATCACATCAAACGTCAGCTCGACGACCTCCGTGCTGCCCGGAAAGACCTTCTCGACATTCTTTCGGGGATCGAATCGGACATGAAGTGCATCTTCCTCGAAGCGTTTGGGCAGATCAACACCTATTTCGGCGAAACCTTCCGCGAACTGTTCGGCGGAGGTCATGCCGAAGTGCGGCTGACCGATCCGGAGGATGTGCTGAACTGCGGCATCGAAATCAACGCCGCTCCGCCCGGAAAGACGATCAAAAACCTCAGTCTTCTGTCCGGCGGGGAACAGGCTTTCATTGCCATTGCCCTGATGTTCGCGCTGATCCGCGTCAATCCGTCACCGTTCTGCATCTTCGACGAAATTGAAGCCGCTCTCGACGAAGTAAACGTCAGCCGTGTCGGACGTTACATAAGCAAAATCGCAAAGGATATGCAGGTCATCATGATCTCGCACCGCCGCGGAACGATGGACATTGCGGACTCCCTTTACGGCGTCACGATGCCGCAGAGCGGAGTGTCGAAAGTCTTCACCCTCGGCACGCTGGATGATGCTGCCGGTCTTACTACAAACTGAAAATTCAATCATTGGAGATAAATTATGGGATTTTTTGATAAATTAAAGCAGGGTCTTGCAAAGACCAAAAATGCCGTTTTCGGACAGATCAACGAAGTGGTCAAGAATTTCCGCAAGGTTGACGAGGAATTCCTCGAAGAACTTGAAGAAATCATGATCTGTGCGGACATGGGCGCGGCGACGACCGAAAAAGTTCTTGAAGAACTCCGCGACCGCATCAAAACAGACAATATCAAGAACGCGGAAGACGTGAAAGAAGTACTTGGCGAAATCCTCCGTGCGCAGGTCGGTGAAGGCGAACCCCTGAACCTCGAAACCTCCCCGTCCGTCATCCTCGTCATCGGCGTCAATGGTGTCGGCAAGACCACGTCCATCGGCAAGATCGCGAACAACCTCCGCAAGGACGGCAAAAAGGTCATCGTTGCCGCAGCGGATACTTTCCGTGCCGCAGCGATCGAACAGCTTGCGATCTGGTGTGACCGCGCCGGTGTCGAACTCGTCCGCCAGAACGAAGGCTCCGACCCCGCGTCCGTCGTGTATGATGCCATCGCTGCTGCCAACAAACGTAGAGCGGATGTCCTCATTATCGACACCGCCGGACGTCTCCACAACAAGAGCAACCTCATGGACGAGTTGGCGAAGATCAACCGCATCATCTCCCGTGAGCTCCCGAACGCTTCCCGCGAAACCCTCCTTGTTCTCGACGCAACGACCGGTCAGAACGCCGTTATGCAGGCGAAGAAGTTCCGTGAAACCGCGGACATCACCGGTCTGATCCTCACCAAGCTCGACGGTACCGCCAAGGGCGGCGCGATTTTCTCCATCAAGGATGAAATCAATATCCCCGTCAAGTACATCGGTGTCGGCGAACACATCGACGATATGCAGCCGTTTGACGCGAAGATGTTGATTGACGCGCTCATGAAGGAAGAAGAAAAGAAGGAAACCGACGAAGAAAACGGAGAAGACGAAGAATGACGAACATCGTTTTAGCGTCCAACAATAAAAAGAAGATCGCCGAACTCGAGACCCTTCTCGCGGGTATTTCGGACGGTCTGCTCGGTGTGCAGTCCCTCCGCGACATCGGTTTTACCGGTGACATCGTCGAAGACGGCACCACATTCGAGGAAAATTCCCTCATCAAAGCCGGAACTCCCGCAAAACTCGGGCACATCGGTATTGCGGACGACTCCGGTCTCGCAGTCGATTTCCTGAACGGCGCACCCGGTATCTATTCCGCACGCTACTCCGGCGAAGGCGCAACCGACGAAACCAACCGCGCGAAGCTGCTCCGCGAACTTGACGGCGTACCCGCCGAAGCGCGCACCGCGCATTTCGTCTGCACCGCAGCCCTCGTTCTTCCGGAAAACAGCGGATTCACCATTCCGGAAGAATGGCGCATTTCCGCCGAACTTTCCGCAAAATCCGGCATTCCCGCCGACCGTGCCATGGTCGTGCGCGGCGAATGTCCCGGTCGCATCCTCACCGAAGAACACGGCGAAGGCGGTTTCGGCTACGACAGCCTGTTCTATTACGAAGACTATCATCAGACCTTCGCCGAAATTTCCGGCGAGGACAAAAATAAAGTATCCCACCGCGGCAATGCCATGCGGGAATTCACCCGCCGCCTCGCCGTAATTTTCGGGGAATAACGGAGGACATTGTCATGTTAACCAGCAAACAGAGAGCCGCACTCAAATCCATCGCTTCCCAGACCGACGCCATTTTTCAGATCGGCAAGGGCGGCGTCGGAGAAGCCATGGTCAAGTCCATCGCCGACGCCCTGGAAGCGCGCGAACTTATCAAGATCAGCGTTCTCGAAAATTCCGCGGAAACCGCACGCGGTGCCGCCGAAGAAATCGCGGAACTCACCGGTTCCGAAGTCGTTGCCGTAATCGGACGGAAGATCATCCTTTACAAGGTTTCCTCCAAGCCCGAAAACCGCAAGATTTCCGCGACCCTTTGAGTACCATGGAAGAACACCCGAACCTGAAAATCAGAACCGGTCTGTTCGGCGGGACGTTCGCTCCGCCGCACCTCGGGCATGTCCACGCGGTTGAAGCGATCCTGCGCCATGCCGGACTTGACGAAATTCTCGTCATGCCGACCGCCGTTCCCCCGCATAAAGTGAAGGCAAAAGGCGATACGCCTGAGCTTCGCCTCGAAATGTGCCGCGCGGCATTCGGGATCCTTGATCACGTCACCGTTTCGGACTTCGAAATCCGGAAAGGCGGGGTCAGCTATACTGTACAGACGCTCGAGCATTTCGCAGAAAACGAGCCGGAGCGGGAAATTCACCTCATCTGCGGGACGGATATGTTCCTCACGCTCGACAAATGGTTCCGCGCCGCGGATATCTTCCGTCTCGCGAAGATCATCTGCATCCCGCGCGACCAAACCGAGCTTGAGGTACTGACCGAAAAACAGACCGTTTACCACGAATTGTATCACGCGGACACAAGAATTCTCGCGGTGGAGCCGGTGGATATGTCCTCGACGGAAATCCGCCGCCGCATCGAAAGCGGGGAAGACCTCACCGGATTCCTGCCGTCCGCCGTGACCGAAATCATCAAGCGGGAAAAACTATATGATGCAGAAAACACTTGAACAGAATCCCTATCGTCCGACAGAGGAGGAAATTTCCGCCCTGTCGGAAAACGTAAAGCGTTATCTGACCGGCAAGAGGTACGCCCATACCGTGTCGGTTGCGGAGGAAGCGGCGCGTCTCGGCGAAATCTTCGGATTTTCCGCGGACGACGTGAACCGGCTCCGCGTATCCGCCCTGATGCACGACATCACGAAACTTGCGGATTCCAAAAAACAGTTGCAATATTGTGAAGAATTTGGTATAATAATAGAACCGGAAAAGAATGTCTCGGCGAGCGTTCTTCACGGGATCACGGGAGCAGCTCTCGCCGCGCGCGATTTTGCGGACTATGCGGATGAGGACATTCTCTCCGGGATCCGCTGGCATACCACCGGACGGTACGGCATGACCGTATTCGAGTCCGTCATCTATCTCGCCGACTACATCGAACCGACCCGTACCTTTGACGACTGTCTGGCGGTCCGTCAGTATTTCTACGACCGCATCGGCGGATGCACAACGGCAGAGGAACGGTACGAGGTTCTCCGTGACACCATGATCTACTCCTTCGACCTGACCATCGGAAATCTGCTGGAAGACCGGAACATTATCGACAGTGATACGATATGCGCCCGCAATTATTTCATTGCGCTCGCATCGGAAGAATAAGAACCCCGAAAGCGAAATCCGGAAAGGAAACGATTCATTGAAATGATGCAGAACAATCTCAACAACGATCCCAATGCCAATGAAGAAGACGTTTCGATGTATTATCCCGACGGCGACGCGGAACACATCGCGAGGGATGACCACGACGAAGCGTTTCTGAATGAAACCATAAAGAAAAAGAAGAAGATCCGCCGCAGAAACGGACGGCTGAAAAAATCCCAGATCGCGATGATCGTGTCGATCTTCGTGATCTACGCCCTCGTTCTCGTCGTTGCCGCGTGGATGATCTTCTATAAGCCCGCGCAGCCGACCGTGGAGGAACTTCCGTTCGATATCACACCGATGCAGCCCGCACATAGCGTAGTCGGCAGCGACCCGAACAATCCGCCGCTGACCGCGGATCCCGACCCGCAGAATCCCACGCCGGAAACACCCGTGACGGAAACTCCCGTGGAAGAAGAGCATACGGCGGACAAATATGTCATCAAGGATGGCGTGTACAATATTCTTGTTGTCGGACATGACGACGCAGCGCTCCTCGCGGACGTGACGATGATCGTCAACATCAACACCACCGAAAATTCCATCACGGTCATGCAGATCCCGCGTGACACGTTTATTTCGTTGGATGTCCCGACCAACCGCGCAAACGCGGCGTTCAATACCTTCTACAACCAGTGCTACAGCGGTTCGTACGACAGCACCGTTCCCGACGCGATCGCGGAACTCGAAAAAATGTACGAAAAGAGCCTGTGCATCAACATCCACCACACTGCAGTTCTCAGCCTCGCCGGATTCCAGAACATTGTCAATATCATGGGTGGTGTCGGCGTGTATGTTCCGGAAGGAATGTATTACAATGACCCGGAACAGAATCTTTACATCAATATTCCTTCCGGTTATCAGTGGCTGAACGGCGCACAGGCGGAAGGCTTCATCCGTTTCCGTTCCGGTTATACGCAGGGGGACCTCGGACGTGTGAGTGCACAGAAGATTTTCCTTACCGCGCTCTTTGATCAGGCAAAATCGACGGTAAAATCTGCGAATGTATCCAAACTGACCGAGATCGCGACCGAAATTTCGAAATACCTTACCACGAATCTCTCTATTTCCGACCTGATGTTCTATGCGAAAGCATTCACGAACATCGACATGGAAAATATCAATATGCTGACGATCCCCGGAAATATGGAAGAATCTCCGTATCGGATGGGTAATTTCTATGTCGTCAACCGCGCGGCAACGCTGAAGGTTGTCAACCAGTATTTCAACATTTACGAAAAGGAAATTTCCGACTCCATTTTCGACCGGAACGGTACGTTCAACCTTTACTACGACGCATGGATTAACGAAGTATACTACGCCGGCTCGGAATATCTGTACGATAACCACATCTACACCGGCGACTCTATTAACGATGACCTGTATATCCCGCGCCATTAAAAACCGGTAAAGTAAAAATAAATCAGTAATAAATTCCGCCGCGTTCCAGCGGCAGATCGGAGAAACCTATGGACACCGAAAGAACCTTACTCCCCATCGAAGAAGGACTGACCAGAGAAGCACTTGAAAATCCGGAAATGCTTGCGAAATTCATTGTATCGGTGCTCGACTCCAAAAAGGCACGCGACATCAAGCTTCTCCATGTGGAAAAGCAGA
>JBGVOJ010000681.1:0-3943 GCA_045126415.1 Eubacteriales bacterium
GTACCGGCATTTTCTGCAAACAGAGATTCCGCCCGATTATCCAAAACCGCCGCGCCGCCGAACAGCATGAACTTGACCTTCAGCGCAAACGCGAGTCCGGCTGGCGATAAACCGCATAAAAAAATACCCTTTCCCTGATAAAAAGCTTTTGGAAAAGGGTGTGGGGAAAACCTTTTCGGGAAAAGGTTTTCCCCACAAAACTTTATTTTCTCAGAACAGCTTCTTGAGTGCGCCGAAAACGTCCTTGACATCATCGACTGCCATCTTCGCCTTTACGCCGTCAACGACCTTTTCGAGAAGTTCGTCCGGAAGATCTACGTCGAGAACCTTTTCGATCGCCTTGATCGGGTCATCTTTGAACAGTTCCGCGAGATCCTTGCTGCCCTTGATCTTTTCTACGATTTCTTCAATCTTTTCCTTGATGTTATCCATGTTTTCTCTCCTGTGTCGGAATTTTTAAGATATTTCATTATACGTTAAAAATATGAAAATTTCAAGTGGGTTTTACACATATTTTCGGAATAGTTTGACGAATCATCTATATTCATTGCCGCAGAAATTCCGGGAATTCCCTTGACATTGTACATCGGATGTGCTATAAATGAAACAATATTCCGAACGGAGGTTCCTCTTTATGATTACACTTAAAAAATCACCCGACCGCGATTTTCTCATCCTCAATCTGACCGACCCGCAGCTCGGCAATGACGAATGGGACGAAAATCATAAGAATTACAAAATCCTTACCACCACCATCCGTACTCTCATCGAACGCGAACGCCCCGATCTCATCACTGTCAGCGGCGACCTCGCATGGGCGGGCTGCACCAAAGCATACACCATGCTCGCGGATTTTCTCGACAGCTTCAAAATTCCGTGGGCACCTGTCTGGGGCAATCACGACAACCAGAACGGTCCCGCAGAAGTTGATGCCGTCGCAGACATGTTCCTCACGCACGAATACTGCGTTTATGAAAAGGGCGATCCCGCACTCGGCAACGGTAACTACGTCATCGCCATTGAAGAAGACGGAAAGACCGTGGAAGGCGTCATCATGATGGACTCCCACGACCGGATGCCTTTCACCAAGGAAGACGGCACCGAATCGAACGAATGGGCAAAGCTCATCCCGGAACAGCTCGACTGGTACCGCGCACAGATCGCGGAACTCGAAACCCGCGGCTGCCATGACTCCACGATGATCATGCACATTCCGATCTACGCTTACCGCGACGCATGGACGGCAGCATTCAGGGACGGCATCGACGCGTCCAAACTCACCGTGGCGGACAGCCTCACCGGCGACTGCTGGAACGACGGCTACAAGGATTCGTTCGGCGTGAAGTACGAAGGCATCTGCAGCTATCCGGCAGACGAAGGCGCGTTTGACGTGATGCTCGAACTCGGCTCGACGAAGCATATCCTCTGCGGTCACGACCACGTGAACAACTACGTGATCAATTACAAGGGTGTGAAGTTTGTCTACAGCCTCAAGACCGGTGCGGGCTGCTACTGGACGCCTGCCCTCAACGGCGGTACATATCTCCGCGTGACCAAGGACGGCGTGACGGACGTATGGCATGAATACGTGGACGTAAGCGGGATTATTGCCGAATGAGAACCGTGACTGAAGTCGTAGCCGCTCTGATCCGGCAGAACGACCGTTTCATGATCTGTCAGCGTCCGGCAAACAAAAAACGCGCGCTCCTCTGGGAATTCGTCGGCGGCAAAGTCGAACCCGGCGAAACGAAGGAAGCAGCGCTCATCCGCGAATGTATGGAGGAACTCGCCGTCACCGTTGCTCCGCAGAGCATCTTCATGGATGTCACCCACGAATATCCGGACATCACCGTCCACCTCACCCTCTTCAACGCCGTCATCACCAACGGCATCCCGCAGAAGCTCGAACACAACGACATCCGGTTCATCACCGTCGACGAAATCCCGCAGTACGAATTCTGCCCCGCCGACGTCGAGATTTTATCAAAAATCAAAGAATCCTTTGCATGAATCTGCACAAACAAAAATGCCCCTTTCCAGATTGAAGTTTTTTGAAAGGGGCTTGGGGAAAACTTTTCTTCAAAAATGTTTTCCCCAATTCTTTTACTTATTCAAATAATTATGTATAATCTCCGGAAGGTCGGTATAGCGGTCGATGGTGAGGAAGTCGATGTCGGACTTGTAGACGGATTCGTCGTTGCCGCCGGTGCCGTAGTCGTCACCGATATAGACGATGTCCTCGTGGCTGTAGCCTTCTTCACGGCAGAGGAGATCGAGGGCATAGTACTTGTTGTACGGTGCCGGTGCCATGTCGAAGGAGGAAGAACCGCCGACAAAAACCGTATATTCCGGGAACATCGCAACGACTTCGTCGTAAATCGCGCGTCTCTTGGCGCGGTCGGGGTCAAACGCCAGCTTGTCGGAAATCTCTGCCTTTGTGCCGAGCAGCGGAATGGTCACGCATCCCGACGGATGGAATTCCACGTGTTCTCCGGTGTATTCCGTGAAACCGAATTTTTCGCGAAGGACAGCCGCACGCGCCGCAACGGATTCTCTCTCGCACGGCAGCACGATGTCACGCACCACTTCCATGTCTCCGCTCGCTTCGCTGTAAACCGAATACTGCATCCCGTAGTTCCCGATGATGTCGACCGGGAATTCCCGCAGCTGGCGGAAAATTCTTGTCGCCTGTCCCGCACCTGTAATAATGATGCGTACGCCGAGATCCTTCAATTCCTGCAGAACCGCGAGGTTTTCATCCGTGATCCATGTGCGGTGTTCGGTCAGCGTTCCGTCAAGGTCAAAGGCAAATACTTTCTTGTTCATAATTGTAAGCTCGCTCCAAAAGAATTGTTTTGCATGTGTTCCGGAGCTATTCCCTTCCCGTCTCCTTGAGACTGTTTGGTTTTTCATTTGTGGTTCCGTTTGCGGAACTACGCCCCTCTTCAAAAACTCTCAACCAAAAGAATAAATAAGGTATCGTGCAAATCTCAAAAATCTGCACAAACTATATTGTCCTATCCAGTATAAAGTTTTTTGGATGGGGTTTGGGGAAACCTTTTTGCAAAAAGGTTTCCCCAATTATTTTCTTTTATCTGACACCGAGCTCTTCGCAGATACGCAGAGCTTCGGCAGTGTCATTCGTGGTAAAGAGGACCGCGCCGAGGCCGATCCCGGTTTCAAATTGTTCCTTCGTGACAACGCCCGCACCGAGCCATACCTCGATGCCGTGATCCTTCAGGAACTGCGCGTTTTCCGCGCTGTAGTCGAACATACACGCGCAGTACAGGTATTCCGTCGGGTCGGATTCCACGTTGCGCATGATGCTGTACGGGTAAAAACCGTGCGTACGGTACTTGCCGCCGTTCATTTCCGCCAGCTTCTTCAGCACGTGCGCGTCAAAGCTGTTCATCACAACCCGGTCGGACAGGTCGAATTCCTCGATGATGTCCACGGTTTTCACCATGCTTTCATGCGAAAATTCTTCCCCGTGCGTGTCGAAATAATCCTTGAATTCCACGTTGATGAGCACGTCGTACGGCTTTACCAGTTCGCAGAATTCGCGGAACGTCGGCACCTGCAGGAACTGTCCGTTGTATTCGCCGGCAGACAGCGCCTTCAGTTCCGCAAGAGTCATTTCGCTGATGCGTCCGCTGCCGTTCGTCGTACGGTCGACGGTCGCATCGTGCATCACGATGATTTCGCCGTCCTTCGTCATGTGAACGTCCAGTTCCACCATGTCCGCGCCCTTGTCGATCGACGACCGGAACGACACGAGCGTGTTTTCCGGAACCGCTTTCGGGTCGCCGCGGTGGCCTGCAATGGTCACGGGATGCTTGTAATTAAACTTTGTCATATCCGAAACCTCCTGTGTCGGTCAGTTTTTCCGCTTCATTTTTTCGATCCGCTCCTCATCCGGCGTGACATATGCCGTCCAGTTGGT